>JAKBQK010000376.1 GCA_021835265.1 Thermoplasmata archaeon | reverse complement strand
GTCTGCTACAAGTACAGAACTTAGAGGTATGTTAATTATTATAATATCATGCTTGTCCTTTACAAAAACCATTCTCCTGCTCTCTCTTGTTGTTTCAAGAACGATTCGCTTGTTTGTCAGAATCAAATTGCCCTTCTCTTTGCCATTACCAGTTTCAACACCATGTTCTGTCAGCAGAACTGCTTCTCCAGCGTCAAATAACATATGCTTCATTATGATAACTTGATTACATATTTAAGGATTAAATACAGTCAGCAATTATTTTCCTTAGAAATCTACTTCTCGAAATATACTGCTTGAATTAAGCCATTCCTCAATGGGCTGTACTCTTCTTATTACTGGGTTTAGACCCATTTCCATCAAACCAGTTTCTCTTAAAATTCCAAGTAGCTCCAGGGAAAAAATTGATGGAAGAATAATGAAGTATCTCATTGTCCCATTTTCAAGGGCCTGCATTTTCAAAAGTACAGGTATCCTCTCCTTTCTGATTTTATTATTAATTTCTGTAAATATAGGATTATGAATCTCTACTTCGTAGAGTCTTCCCTTAATTATTTCATTCAATCTACTGCCTACTTTTTGTCCGTCTCGGATAATATAAACTGCTGAAACAGTTCTGGATTCATAGGGTGACTTTATAATTCTAAACCAGCTGTTTCCCAGGGCATCAATTCGATCTGCGAACTTTGTTTGGTCTAAGGTAAAATCATATTCGATCACAGAAACATTAGATCTGTTGCTCAGATCTTCAAGTGACTTTTTCATGCCTCCACTTGGTCCGAGATATTCAATAGCCACATCCGAAGTTTGATCCATATTTTTCAGTAGAATAGACGATATTTTTTCAAGCCTATTTTTGGAGAATATTATTTCTACCTTGAAAATTCCCTTATCTATCCATGCAGATGACAGTACGGCTGACTGTGCCCCAACAAGACCCTGCATCAGTTTCCTAAAATCTTTTGAAACTTCCATCTCTCTTGAAATTCGCCATATGCCATTCTTATTTACAGCATTCATGCTATTGAGAAAAATGAATAATTCGCGATTCATATTCAAATCATCCGGAAAGAATATGCTTATCTCTGTTTTTTCTCCATCAACGTAAATTCCCATTTCTGATGTTATGGAGTATTTCCTTGCACCATTGGTAAGTTCTGTTTCAGGTGAGAATGAAAGCCTAAGTTTCCAGTCAAGAAGAGAATTGTCAGACAATATGATCTGGTTTAGATTTATTAAATACTTAAATTTAGTTATTATATCCTTTTATGATCCTGCCATGATAGGTTTAGATTAACAATTTGACCTGATGCTTCATTTTTCATTTCGCATTAAAAATTATCTTCAGTATCATTCTCTGTCCAGCCATTCCTTCAGTGTTTCTATTCTTTCCAGCTCAATTTTCCAATCGGTGAATTTCTTTTCTGCGTCGGATATTAGCCGCAAAATTTCTTCTGTAAATACAGTTGGTGCGATAATGAAAGTCTTTAAAACCGAGTCCTCAAACATCTGAACTCTACTGAGTGTTACGATATTTCTTCTTATTATTTCGTCGTTTATTGCATTTACTACTTCATTTTTGGTTTTCCCATAATAAACACCGTCATCTATCTTAATTATTCTCGGATTCTTAAACTCATAACCATCAGTGAGATATACAGCATCTATGGATTTTGTCCCGAGAGGCATCTTTAAAATCCTCAACCATCTCTCGTTAAGCAGATTGTCAGTTAACTGTTTTTCGCTGGATTCAGTCTTAAGTGTCATTTGAATTACACTCAATGGATTTCTGTTATCTACGATATTTAATATTCTCTCGTATCCCTCACTGGGACCGAGATATTCTATATTTAATTTCCACTGTTCACCCTTGAATCCAATAATAGCTTTGGATACGGAATCCATATTCCTATAGGAGAAAAGGAATTCAGTAAAGTATCTACCCTTGTCTATCCATACTGATGAAAGGACGCATGAAGGTATGTTGATTAATTCCCATACTGTATCTATATAATCTATTGATTTTGTTACTTTCCTGTGTATTCTCCATATACCGTTTTCCAGGATTCCTCCTGATTTTGATATAAATATTGCAAGATCTCTTTCCGTGCTGGATTCAGCCGGGAAATACAGATTGATCTCAGCCTCATTTCCTTCAAGATGGAATCCAATTTCTGATTTTATATCGAATTTCCTGGAAGCTTTGGACACCTCTGTTTCGGGTTCTATGGAAGCGATCAACTTCCAGTTTAGACCGTCCAGTTTTTTTAATATCCGGTGCCCATATCCCCCTTCTTCCATTTAATTTCTCCAGATTAATAAATAAATTTAATTAAATTCTATTATACAAATGTTGTCTATTTATAAAAAATATTTGGTACAAAATGTTGTAAGTATAGATAAGATTTTAACAGATTTTTAACAGTTTACGTAAATTTTCATGGCAGAATTTTTTCTTTGTAAATCCATTCTCCTATATTCTGTACCCTGAATATTTTTAAATTCCATTTATCAAATGATGTTGCTACCTGTCTAGCTACATGTATGTATTCACCTGCGAAAATATCAGGAACTGCGGTAATAACGTAGAATTTTCTTCCTTTCAGTATATTGACTCTTGATATACATGGTATTCTATTTTCACTCATCAAAGCGTCCATGCCCCTTATGAAGTTGTTCTCTGTTGCGGCAAAGTAAACCTTTCCTGGAACTATCTCCTTAACATCTTCTCTCTGGGGTTTCTCATTGGTGAAATAGATACCGTTTATATTTCCCCTGCCAATAGGTGTTTTTTCTATTCTAACCCATTCAGTTCCCATGGGATTTCTTTCCATCTTAAGTTCTTCCTCTGGTGGATCAGTTTCTATACCTATGAGTGTTAATTTTGTCCTATCTGTTATTCTTCTTATGGACTCTCTGAATCCACCACTAGGGCCAAGATATTCAACCTTGACATCTGATTTTTCCATGAGTTCTTGCAAGATCACCTTTGATACATCGTCTATTTGAGAATCATGAAATAAGAATTCCATTCTATACTGGCCCTTAGAAATACTGAATGAGGACAGCACAACTGATGGTATAACGAGCAATTTTCTAGCCGTTTCGGTTAATTGGAAATTCTTTCTTGCAATACTTCTTACCCTGTATATATTGTTCATTTCCATTGCCTTTGACTCATTTAGGAATATTACCATTTCCCTCTGCATCTCTTCGGTTTTCTTTACAAAGAGGTTAATTTCTGTTATCTCATCCTCGAATATGAAGCCAAGCTCTGACTCTATGCCAAACTTCTCGGTTTTTTCTGCCGTACCACCCTTTGGTTTAGAGGAAAGACAGAGTTTCCAGTTCAAAGCATCCAGTTGTTCCACATTTTTCAACTCCATTATTCATTTACATGCAATTTACCGGATAGAACCCATGATAAATGCATATGCCGTTAAACTCATAAACTGTCAACATATATAATATATTCTCCTTATAATTGAGTTGGACTACAAGTGAAATATTTCCTACATAATAAATGGATTCCTGCGTCAGCTAACCGATTGTTTGGAAGAGACAACCTTACTTTAAGAATATTTAAATACAGCAATACGAATATGCTATGCATGCATTTCACAAAGAAGGAAATATATGGAGTTATTTCCATTGTGGTGGTCATTATTGTTGTGGTATCAGGTATTGCAATTTATTCAAATTTAACAAAAAATACTGCTCCTGTTCCGCTATCGAAGTATGTAAAAATTTCAAACAATGACCTACTAAGTAATGGACAGGATCACATATATTTCATATCATGGTATGGGTGTCCCATAGGAGCTGATAATTCTTGGGTTCTCTACAGTTTCCTTAATTCAACGAGAGATGTGGCACCGGATGTTGTCCTGCATAAATCAATATCTGGAACACCAGCCCTTTTATTCCTTAATGGAACACATAAGCTTGGTGAAAATATAAGCTTCAACTACGCAGGAGTGCCTTTTGGATTCACTTCGCTGTACATGTATAATGAAACCATGACTGGAGGTGTATATAATAACGCGATATCCAGCAGTTCAAGGGTGAGTTATGCACTTAGCGTTCTTAAAGGAAATCTCCCGGAGAGCGTATATCAGGTTGCAGATAAATATGAAACACAGGTCAGGATTCAGAATCAAACCGGATCATGGTCTTCATCGACAGGCCACCTTGTTACAATACTAATAGTGACTGGACCTGACGGCACATTCGTTCACTTCTGGTTCATGTATCCATCATTTTCCAGTAAAGTATCACCACAAACAGTATTCAAAAATCTATCCACATACCCACAGATAAGCAACGCTGAGGGACAGTTCCTGAATGCACTTGGAGGATCCAATGTTGCATGTGCCTGAACTCCTCTAACTAATTTTTTCTAAGAAAAGTCCATTTCCTATTAGTCAGAAATTTTTTTACAATGTTATGATTAAAATTGGTGTGGAAATTATGGAATAATCTTCTTTTCCTTAACCTTCGCTTCATCTGATATCTTCAGTGATTTTGCCTCGACATAATCAATATTACACCCTGCTTCAATAATTATGTCATCGCCCTTAACATATTTCGAATTTGTTGATTCAAGAAAAGCCCTGTTACAGATTATTTCATCTATTTTTGCCTCTCCGGAAAGGAATCTTTTCTTCTGCAATCTTATTTCAACGATGT
>JAKBQK010000543.1 GCA_021835265.1 Thermoplasmata archaeon | reverse complement strand
CCGTGTACTTGACTTCCGAGAATGAGACTGATTTAGAGACTGAACCACCATTCACTGTAAAAGAACCAGAAGATGGAGACGGTTCATAGGTCTTGTCCGTTGTTGCTATCGTGTATGAGTATGTTCCGTTTGTCAGGGAGAATGAGTATGATGTTCCAGTTATTGCCCCTGAATCCACGCCATTGCTGAGATTAACATACCATGTTGTTCCAGATGGAAGACCTGATTCTGTGAAGGTAACCGTGTACTTGACTTCCGAGAATGAGACTGATTTAGAGACTGAACCACCATTCACTGTAAAAGAACCAGAAGATGGAGACGGTTCATAGGTCTTGTCCGTTGTTGCTATCGTGTATGAGTATGTTCCATTGGGTGCAGTAAATGTTATAATGTTCGTTGACGAGCAAAAGGACTGCCCAGTTGACAAATTAACATACCATGTTGTAGCAGAAGGAAGATTGGATTCAGTAAAGCTAACAGTGTAAATTGAGGTTGAGGCTGTAAGTGGTAAATACTCACCAGCCTTTAAGCTGAAATTACCTTGAGCAACCAGAAAACCGTTTGAATTGTATAACTGTAAATCATAGTATCCAGGACCCAGCGTAACATTCACGTCGCCATTTACAAAGTAGTAAGGAGTTCCATTCACCAGTAATGCGCCTGATTGTAAACTTGTTGACATATTTATTATTCCGATACTGTTTTGACTATATATCTGCTCCAGACTGCCAGTGCCGTTAGTAACCATAGTAAATAGAGCTCCAGTGTTGGTATAGTACATTCCAGCAGCCACAACATTCTCAATGCCTTCTGCTGTGTCGCTTCCAAAATTGAAGGCACTCACAATTTCTTGAAAGTTGTGTCCATTCCAGTATTCCAGTTGTAATTGCACATTTGATAACGTGTCATTGGTCTGTGTACCTCCTCCAGGGCCTCCGAGAATGAGTTCTGCATCATAATAAGAATAGCCATTCGGTTCGTAGTTGCTTCCGTCCACAACAAAACCATAATTTGCTGTTAAATCGTTCACAAATTTAAACTGCACGTTATCGTAGGTAATCCAGCCATATCCATCGTTGTACATGAATATCACTTCGGGCTGATTATTACTGGTGGTTATGGAAACAATCTTAAACTCGATGTTGGTGGGGTATTGCAGAACCACGTTATTACCGGGCAAGGATGGATTTGCCCAATCATAATAAAAGTGCGTTCCAGACGAATTAGCTACTGTACCATTTCCCAAGATTGTAGAATTATGCATATTTGCGTTTGGAGCCGATAAATTCCAAACATTGTCGATAAAACTAACCAAATGATTTCCGGAACTTGTGTTTAAATCAGCTACATCCTGTACCCAGTATACATACTGTGTGCTTCCATCGTTGAACACGAGATTAATATTTAGCTGAAAAGTCATTTCCGCAGGTGCGTATAATGAACTATTATGGGTATAGAGTGAACTAATATTGGCTATGCCAAGGAATGATGTGGTATTGTAGCTGTATGGCACATTATTATAACCGATACCGTAATCGGCAATCCCCATAGGGGCAGGCTCTTTAGAATATTCTTGAAAAACGTTAACTTGATTGGGTTGGGTGATCGAAGATAAGGGTTTCGTTGGAATATATGTCATTTGAGACAACTTTCTGATTTTGGTGTGGACCGGAGTGGAATTGCCAGAAATTATCGAATGGCCACTGGTATTACCATACGAAACACCTGAAAATAATCCGAGAATCATCAGTGAAATTACAAAAATAACAAAAACGCTCAAAGGTCTCTTAATTGTCCTTTCCATGAGCAGAAAATAAATCATCCTTATTTAAAAGTGTGCATAGTAGGTTCTGTTAAGTTAAGGGGACACGTGCCATTATTCTGCTTCAGTTAAATATCGGGACATCTTATGGACGGTGGCTAATCGCAGTTCTTCAAAATGTCTCTTAATGTTTTTCCCAGAGTTTCGTCACTTTCATTATAACTGATTGCCCTGCCAAATTTATCATCCTTCATTCGAAATTTACCTTCTTTGAATGCCGTAGAACGAAAGAAGAGAGCATTTGACTTTTTGTCCTGATAGACTATCAATTTCCTTGATTTGCCTTTTGCAGTAGCCATGCGTTTGTAATATTGGATAGGATTTATAATCTTACATTAGTTACATTCTAGATACACCATGAGTAAAACTGTGTTATATCCATTTAACGAAAAATATGTTGGGGCTTCAACTGTCTCAGAATTTAGAAAATGGGCTGGGAACCACTGGGAAGCTTTTAGACATGACTTGACTACAGCCTTAAAAAAGGACAAAATAATATTCTCATTAAGGGTAGCACAAGGCAAGTGGATTATGATTGGCGAATCGATTGTGTTAAGCAACCATAGTGTTGGGACTGAAAAGGATACATGCTCTCTTTGCAGACTTAATTCACATTATGACAAGGACTTCAGGGTGCACATCCAGACCAAAGACTTTAGGGAATACAAAGAAGACATAGATGCCAGAGACGAGGCGGGTATAACCCTTGGTAGATTTGGGATTGTAAAAGAACCTGAGTATGCAAGAATACTTGAAAAAACCCGAAAGTAGCCTATTCCAATTTTCGGATTACTATTCCGTTGTTTTCCAAATAGAATCCTAAGAATTCACCTTCACCAATTGATAGACTCTCTGCAATTTCTTTTGGTAAAGTTACTCTCAACGAAGAACCACGTTTAGATGTTCTTGTAACTTCTATCAGTTTGCTTTCTATACTCATTGATGGGAAATCTACTATGTATTTTCAATTCTTGCCTAAAAGCAGTATGATATGAAAAACTAAAAATGTCTCTCACTAGAATATAGACTCATCATTAGCTTAATGGTTTGAAAAGCTTCGTTGCCACTTTTTACACTAATGTCTTTCAATTTGTTATAATTCCTGTCGGTTTTGTAAGCGTTCTCGTGCGCCTTAGAAGTTAGAATTATACAACTCCACGGTGGATTACTGGTAGTAGTGATGGAAGCAATCAGATTTCGGACAACAGGATCATCTATATCATCGAATTCCTCGGGAATAGACATCGGTTTAACGATTTTCCTCATTTCATCTTCTCGCATAACTCCGCTATCGCAGAGTTTTTTAAATTCCTCTTCGAGTATCACATTGTGGTCTCCCCTATTTGTCGAAGAACTGGCTTTAATATACATTAGCCACTTTAGAACGTCGTATTTTTTGCGGGAGTCAAATACATCACCATTTACAAGTTCAGACACAAACTCGTAATCCAACAACAATCTATGAGGGTAATCCACTTTCATAAAAATCACTAAAAAAGGGTTTTAAAATTTCACGCTTGGAAAAGCGGTTTTAATAAATTCGTTGTCTACTTCTTTGACGCTTATTATTT
Source organism: Thermoplasmata archaeon (assembly GCA_021835265.1). The sequence goes on along the minus strand of JAKBQK010000543.1, from coordinate 1,307 downwards.
CTAGTGGAGATTGAATTTTCTTGGTTACTGAAAGCAATGTGTCTGGTGCGAAGCTAACTATCTTTTCGTAGAGTTTTTTGCTTACTTTTGCGTCTTTGCTGTGTAATATGTACTGTTGCAAATCAAAGGCTAATTCTACCTCCTCGAACATGCCTTTTGCCGTTTCACCCACCTCCTGTTTCTTATCCATTTTATATATCACCATTAAATGACTTAACGTTCATCGTTAACCATGAATCGCATACACATTTAAATATATATTTTTATCTTCTGATTTGCAACATGGATTTCAGTGAACGGTATATTGCGTTAAATAGTGTTATTGAAAATTCTTAATCTTTTTTCTACTTATCTCTGGAAACAGTTGCATTCTGTATTATCGTAATCCATTTATTATCGCCTTCAATTTGTATTCCTGCCTTTTCTGCAGGCGTTTTATTTTCCAGCCCCATGTGAGGTTTGATGTAGTTGTGGTACACCTCGTAACCAGAAATCATAGGAGAATCATTTTTCTTGAGGCCTCTGGTTACTTTTTCCTTGTCTCTGAATTCCCCATTAGCCCTTTCCATAGTGTTATTATTCATGTCACCTGAAAGTTTGATTGCATTTATGTGAATACTATCTTTTTTATTCGAATAAAATTCCTTGTTGAAGGCATCGTGATATGAAGGCAAACCATCTGTAATCATCACGCTTGGTCTCTTACCTGCTCTTAGTTTCGCATTATGAAAAAGTCCTCTTGCATCGTGATCTGTCTTACTTTCTGCTACTTCTTGTGCGAGGTAGAATCTCGTTTCATCATCCATCTGCGCAAAGACGTATTTTCTATTCCCATTCACCTTTACCCACACTTCATCGGCTCTCCATGTATCACTTACATCTGGTGTGATTTGTTTTAAGTACTCATCCATCAACTGGACATATTTCTTTATCCAGTTAAATACCGTTACATGCGAAACTTCTATTTTCTGCAACCTTAAGAATTTCTGGATATTCCTGAGTGATTCTTGGGTGAAGTAAAGCTGCATCACGCTCGTGATGGTGTGAGGAGTGGCATGCATTTTCTCAAAACCCAAATTTAGAGTAAATCTATATCCACAAGACTTGCAGGAAAATCTTTGCAAATCTCCATACTTGTTATGCCTTATTCCATGCTTTACAATGTTTTCAGAGAGACAGGATGGGCAAGAACTAATCACCACAGGTGAAATAACCTGTTTCACAATTTCTCTATGTAGTTGATAGCTTATCTCAACTGCCCAGATATGCTTACATTTCGTGCCTCTTAATTAATGATTAAGAATTTT
>JAKBQK010000471.1 GCA_021835265.1 Thermoplasmata archaeon | reverse complement strand
TTTGAGTATACTGCTCCGAAATAGTGTTTGTAGATTCTTACTTAGGGAATAGTTCTTGAAAACGTTTGATGTGGATGGTATTAGTGTTAATGTTCCAGATGTGGTAATTGAAACCGGTTTATAGCCATTAGCTGCTATCATGAACTCAGTACCACCCTGAGCACTAACATAGTATAAGCCTGAATTAAATGACACAGTTGTATAATGATTTATTGTTGAGTTGAACTCAACTATTTTGAACGAATTTATCTTTGACCCTGATTTTGAGTATACTGCTCCGAAATAGTTAACGGCACTTCTACCAAGCTCTATGGTGACAGTATTTTTTGATTCCAGTGTGAGAATTTGAGATGTTACTCCCTGACTTGGCTCGCTGTTGTAGTAACTGTTTGCATAGAACATGGTGCCATTTGGCAGATATGCGCTGAAAGATGAAGAATTTGTTGTCTTTGTGAAAAAGTTATAACCCTCAGTGGTGGAAAACATTAAAGTCGTGGTTTCACCATTGAGATTTTTTAAGTTAACCGTTGAATATGTGAGAACAACTGCTTTCAGATTTATTGCAACTGCCTGATTTGCAGAATTAACATCCAAATAGTAATATGTCTTGTTTGTTAGATAATGCGCTCCACCTATTATGGAAAGTGTAGGCATTACCGTTACCAGATAACTTCCATAACTTAGTGATACATTTAAGCTGTTGCCAGTATCCGTAAATGTGTACTGACCCTGTGAGGCATTTATGTATATTACAGGGTTAACTGCGAACCCAACTTGATTTTTCCCTTCCATCACATACATGTTGAGATTAACATGGGACGTGGAGGGAGCATAAGAACTTGACGATGATGCTGCGGTGACATTTGCCATGCCCGCAAGAAATACTGCTATCAGAATTGCTGACAACACTTTTTTACTGTCCAATGTGATCTTCCTCTTTTTCGCTAAATAAACTCATACTTATAAACATTCCTTTTAAAGTTCTATTTCCGTAGTTTCTACAGGATTCATAAGATGAAACTTGGTTACTATCTGATATGGCGTTGGAATTTTTCCACTGAACTTAAGCCATTTCTTTTGAATTTTTATGTTCATTTGCCTGAGGAAGTTATATGGGTTCTCAAACGCCATTTTCATTATGTCTTCGTGCGAGATTCTGCTAGTATTTTTCTGTATTCTATAAAGGAAATCCATTTCTTCAAAGATACTTGGATTGACAGTCATTACATTATCAGTGCCAAGCATGAGGTTAAATCCACTTTCAACAAAGACACTGTAATCCGGTCTTATATTAAAAAAATAATTTGACCTTGGTGTTATTGCAATATTATCAGTGATTTCTTTCAGGGGAATAAGCTGATCTTTTTTCAGGGCTGTACAGTGAATCAGAAGGTCCGGTTTGAGATCATATAATGGCCCTATGGGTTCCTGCCTATTTTCACTAAAATGAATTGACACTATGAGCCCCATTTTCTTTGCTTTTTTCCCTATTGATATAATTAAATCATTATCATCATCAGAAACTGCACTAAACCCAACTCCCTGTATTATATCCTTGATTGTTTCAAGATCTTCAATATTTTCTGGTCTTCCAAGCGTTATAGCGTTTGGCTCAGCCTCCCTTATTGCCCTTAATGTTTCAATAGATTTTGATCCAGCTTCTCTGTAGTCAAAAAAACTGCCTGTTCCAATATTCTTCATATATGAAATGGTGTTTTTCATCTCCTTTACTATTTTTGGGTTGCCAGCATTTTTTAGATTTTTAATCTTGAACCCACCTGGGCCAACTACTTCTTCGAGCGAACCGGTTGGTTCGTCCTTAATGAATGAGTCTCCAATGTGCGTATGGGCATTAATTGGTTTTGTAATATAGAAAACTTCTTCCTTTATATTTTCGTTCTCCTCAAATATCTTTTCGTCGGTATAATAAATGCCTTTCATATATTCTCCGTTTAAATAGAAAGTTCCTCTGTATTCTGTCATCTCACATTCACCCCTTTATAACCCCAATCGGTTTCAGTCTTGCGATTCCCTCTGCAATTTTTCCACCTACGATGGAATTATATATCTCATCTATATTTTTGTAACTCTCTGGTGCCTCTTCAGTGAGTGCCGAAGTACTTGCAAACTTCATTTCAATCTTCAATGCTTCAAGCTCTTTTTCAATTAATTCTGGAGATAGTTTTTCTTTGGCCATCTTCCTTCCCAGAACTCTCCCTGCACCGTGGCAACTGGTTGAGAATGAAATCTTGCTGTTTCCTCCTACTCCTCTCAGTACATATGAGGCTGTCCCCATACTTCCTGGAACAATTACAGGATGTCCTATTCCAGCATAATAACCGGATGTAGATTCTGGAGGGAGTGCTCTTGTAGCACCCTTTCTATGAACAAGAACCTTTTGTCTCCTCCCTTCGATATCATGCTCCTCGAAAGCTGCAATATTATGTGATATATTGTAAACCAGTTCTGACTCATCTTCCACGAACTCATTCCCCATCACTTTTTTTAGTGCATTTCTAATTAGACTTATGATCATTTGCCTGTTTGCGAATCCATAGTTCGCAGCCCCATTCATGGCGGAAATGTATCTCTCAGCATCCCTGCTGCTCAATTCCATATATGATAGCTGGGCGTCCTTCAGACGTTTGTTGTAATCCAGATCTCTAATTTTCTGAATATAATCTGTTGCCACCTGATGGCCAAGACCTCTTGAACCGGTATGAATCATTATATATACCATGTCCTTATGAATTCCAAATTCTTCTGAAATTTCATTATTAATGATCTGATCTGCGAATTGTAATTCAATGAAATGGTTTCCGGATCCAAGTGTTCCAAAAAAGTTCATTCCCCGTGAATAAGCTTTTTCTGATATGTTTGCTGGTTCTGCGCCAAATATAGATCCATTATAATCTGTCTTATTTATATCGTCCTCTGTTGCCATGTCCCTGAAATATAACCACTGAATCCCTTCAGAAGTTATAGCTTCAATATCTCTCCTAGATAATTTATTTCTGCTTCTGGCCATACCTACAGGTACCTGGTTGAATATTTCTTTTAATATATCCTTAATATGCAATCTACATGTCTTTTTGTCCATCCCGGTATTCATCAGTGCAACCCCACAGTTGATGTCGTAACCTACCCCGCCTGGAGATACGATCCCGTTATCAGAATCAAATGCAATAACAGACCCGATTGGGAACCCATATCCCTGGTGAATGTCAGGAAGACCAATAGGTATACCAATCTTTCCTGGAAGTTCTGCCATGTTGAGGAGCTGTATAATAGCTTCAGTTCCCATTGCCTGATTTATTATATTCTCTGTACCTATGACTCTGGCGATTGAATGACCATCTTCTATTAAATAGGAAAAATCTTTTTCTCTACTAACTTTCAGTCCCATCCCAGATGATATTTAATAATACTTAATAAACAGTGAAATATTAACATCATATGGATGATATTCTGGAAGTTGAAACACTTGAGGCCGACTTTTCATTCAAGCTTCGTCTGGAGATATATCTAAGAAATACTGCAATTAGAATAAGGGCCCGCTCCAATACTCCAGAAAAATTTGATGACTATATAGCAGAAAGAGAGAAGATAATAAGGTCTATGATAGGAAAAGAACAGAGTGTTTCAGACAACGGCAAGATAATTTATCCATGAAAATTCTTTATAAAATCTACTTATCACTTTGCCTAAAAAGGAAATTATAATTTTTCTAAATAAGAATTAATATTCCTTAATGATTGTGGATGGATTATTGTGGCAATTGGAGATAACGTATTTAAGGAACTGCGGGATGCGCTGGAAACCGCAAAAAGGCATATTAGTATTATTGAATCTCTTATGAGAGAACAACCCTCAGGAATTATCAAAATTTCTCAACTCACAGGTCTGCCTGATCATAAAATAAGGTATTCCCTGAGAGTCCTTGAAAAGGATGGCATTATAATACCATCAAAGGACGGAGCGATCATTACACCAGATTTTGTTGAAAAGAAGGAAGAGCTTCTGGATGGTATCAGAGATATCCTGAAAGACATGAACTCACTTGAAGATGAGATAAACAAATCACTTCTAGGAAGAAAGTGAATCAATGGAAGAAAACTCCTATGAAATAAGAGTTGCCGTTCCGTCTGATGCAGCTGGCATCATTAAGTGCATGCAGAACGTAATGAGTGAAAAAATATACCTCGTAAGCGAGATATATCTTTACACAGAAAGAGGACAAAAGGATATATTGCGAAACCCCGATGATCTTACTCTTGTAACCGTTTTTAATGGGGAAATAGTTGGAACCATGAATATACAGAGAGGCTTTTATAAGAAAAATCGACACACGGCCAACCTTGGAATTGCGATTGTTTCTGAACACAGGGGAAAGGGAATAGGAAGAAGGATGATCGAGAATGGAATAAAGTGGTGTAGGGAGAATGGAATTATAAAGCTGAATCTGGAAGTATTTTCCTCAAATGAGAATGCAATATCACTCTATAAGAAGTTAGGATTTACTTTAGAAGGACAGAGAAAAGGTCAATTTCTTGTTGAAAATACCTATGTTGACGACATATTAATGACCATTTATCCCATGGAGCATAAAGAATAGGAATCCTAAAGGATTATGACGTTTCGAATAGAACTTACAATTTAGAGGAACAACAAAAAGATGATCAATGATTTTAGAATTGTTTAATGT
>JAKBQK010000422.1 GCA_021835265.1 Thermoplasmata archaeon | reverse complement strand
ATTCTGGGCAGAAATGCAGTGCCTGTTCAATTGCTTATGTAGAAGAGAAAGTTTATGATCAATTCCTTACAAAGATTAAGGAAATAACTGATAGACTAATCGTTGGAGACCCAAAGAAGCTTGAGACTTACATGGGACCCGTGATTAATAAAGAGGCAGTTGAGAAATTTAAGAAATATTCAGAACTAGCCAGAAAAGATGGAAAGATTTTATCAGGAGGAAATGTTATTGAAGGTCCTGGAAACTTTGTGAGACCAACAATTGTTACCGATCTGCCAAAAAATTCTGATATAATCAGACATGAATTGTTCTTACCTTTCCTTGCAATAGTTAAGGTAAAGAGCCTGGATGAGGCTATAGAACGGATAAATGAATCTGATTACGGACTTACTGGTGGTATATTTACTGAAGATCCATCAGAGATTCAGAAATATTTTGATGAGGTCGAGGTTGGAACAATATATGCAAACAGAGAAAGGGGAGGTTCCACAGGGGCAATGGTTGGTTCACAGCCATTTGTTGGATGGAAACTGAGCGGAATCAGTGGAAAAGGTACAGGCTCATTCTACTATCTGCAGCAGTTTTTGAGAGAACAGTCACAAACCATAGCTCACTGATATTAGTAAAATATTTTTATTATATCCCTAAATTTTCTTTAAGAATTTTCAGAAAGAGCCCTTTTTCCTCCTCCATATGGTATGTTTTACCGTTAAGTTTAGAAACTGAGGTCATCACTGACCAGTCGAAGCCACATGGATTAATGAGACTGAATTTTTGAAGATCTGTGTTAACGTTTAGCCCGATGCCATGAAGTGTAAACCCACCCTTAAGCGCAAAACCTGTAGAAGAGATTTTATGATTTCCAACCCACACTCCAGTTTCCTTCTTAAGTCTGGAATGTGCAACTATTCCATGCTGCTCCAGGTACTGGATTTCTACTTCATGAACAAAGTTAATCAGGTCAAGAATATTTATTCCCCTCTGGTTAAGGTTGATCATGAAATACGCAGTGATCTGTCCAGGTCCATGATAGGTTATTCCACCCCCTCTTTCTATAAAATAAACTCCTTCCAGATTTGTTGTGTTCCCATCCTGATGAATACCACAGGTATAAACAGGCTCATGCTCACATATAATTATGAATTCCCTACCCGAGCCATTTATCATTTCGCTGTTGATTTTTCTCTGAAAAGCCAGAGCTTCTAGATAAGGGAAAGTTTGATAAATTGAAAACTCTACTTTTCTGTTTATTTCACCACTTTTCAAGCCTGGACTTAACATTGTAATATGTCTCCCACAGTTCATCTGGAAAATGACTTCCAAAAGATTCAAAGAATGGCTTTACGGTTTTGAGTTCTTCAAGAAATCCTTTCCTATCTATAAGGAGTAATTGATTCATGGTGTTTTTATCTATCGTTCCATAATCGAATGAATCCAGTGAAGGTACATAACCCATAGGAGTTTCAACAGCGTCTGTTATTTCTCCATTTACCCTTCCCAGTATCCATTTTACCACGTACATGTTTTGGCTGTATCCTGGCCATAAAAATCCCCCGCTTTCATTTTTTCTGAACCAGTTAACATTGTATATCCGAGGTGGTTTTTCAAGTTTCTTTCCCATTTCTAGATAATATTTGAAATAATCTCCCATGTTATAGGGCATGAATGGCCTCATTGCCATTGGGTCATTTCGTAACTCTCCAACCTTTCCAATTGCAGCTGCAGTAGTCTCTACCCTCTGCATTGCGCCAAAGAGGACGCCTTCATCCCAGCTTCTGGCTTCCATTATAAGTGGCATAAGATCACTTCTCCTTCCTCCGAAAAGGAAAGCACTTACTGGTGCTCCATTTGGGTTTTCATAGTCAGGAGACAGATTTCTGTATTCCTTTATTGGAGTGCTGAATCTGGAGTTGGGATGGGCGGCCTTATCCGTTCCATCAAAAGGTTTCCCCCTCCAGTCAATAAGACCTTCGGGCACCTCTGACATACCTTCCCAGTATGGACATTTTCTTGAGTCGATTCCAACGTTCGTGAATAGAGTGTTTCTTTTGATTGCATCCATTGCCCTTGGATTTGTTTTATAACTCGTGTGCGGAGCAACTCCGAAGAAACCATATTCTGGATTTATTCCTCTAAGTTGACCATTTACAGGATGCATCCAGGTAATATCGTCACTTACCAGATAGGTGTCCCATCCTGCCTTTAGAAAATCATCGGGAGGCTGTAGCATAGACAAATTAGTTTTGCCGCTTGAACTTGGAAAGGCCCCAGAAATATAGGTCATCCTTCCAGTAGGTTCTCTTATTCCAATCATCATCATATGTTCAGCCATCCATCCCTCTCTCTTTGCCCTGAAAGAAGCTATTCTCAGTGCATGGCATTTTTTGCTAAGCAGAGCATTTCCTCCATAATTTGTATTGAAGCTTATCACGGTTCCCATTCCATCATTTTCGTCTGGAAAATGCAAAATGTATCTCTTTTCTGGGTTAAGATCTGCTGTAGCATGCATTCCAAGAACGTATGAGTTGCTCAAGGCTATTGGCTTTGCAGTAACCCTACCTACTCTGGTTATTTTCATAAGGTTTAGAACGACATACAGACTGTCTGTAAGCTCTATCCCACCCTGCCCAAAAGGAGAATCTATTGGTCCAAGCCAGTATGGTACAATATAAAGTGTTTTTCCCTTCATCGCTCCTTCGAGGTTTGTTCTTGCTATTTCGATGGCTTCATCAGTATTAAGCCAGTAGTTTGTGGGTCCCACATCATCATGAGAACCACGTGTGCATATGTATGTGTCCCTTTCAGATCGGGCTACGTCGAACGGTGCACTTCGGTAAAGATAGGAATTTGGATATTCAGTATCATTCATTTTGATCAATAAGTTTTCTTCAACAAGATGGTTAATTACGTCCTGCTCTTCGTATCCTTCTATTACTTTTATATCTGGCTTTCCTACGAGGACCCAGTATTCTGATATATCCCTAAGTGTTCTTTCCATGAGACTGGTATTGTAATTACTCATCGCTCTAAAGAACACACTATCTTTCACCAAACTTTCAATTTCTTTTTTCTGATTTTCCATTTCTTCTGCCAGCCCTAACATTTTTGAACCTAACACTTCATTTTTTAAGGTATAAAAAGAATTTGTCCCAATATTAAGTCATTTGCATATATCCTCTATATAAAATATATAGAATTAAATCTAAATCCCCTCTTAGTCTCGAGTTAAGAAATATTTTAATACAATGAGATCCATTAAGGTCGATGGATTCATCGATCTCCTTGAAGGATATTAATGTGAATGAGGTATCTTTATTCATAAAAATCTTGAAAGGGGAAACGAACCTCACTCTAATGGCAAAAGATCTTGGAATTACACTCCAGGGCGTAAGATATTATATAACTACTATGAAAGAAAAAGGGTTTCTTGAAGACTTTAAGATCACACCTAAGGGATATGAATACCTGAGTTCTGTGATGAAATTGTTAAAAGGTTTTGTTGTTGAGGGGACTGACATCATTTTTAAATCAACTGACTGGGAGTGCATTAGTGACAATAATTTCAAAGTCGGAGAAATTGTCTACCTTCATATGGATGGAGGGTTTCTGCATGCATGTAAACAAAACAAAAATAATGAGGCAGAAGCCATTGCCGTCGAAAGTGCAAAGGCAGGAAATAAGCTGAGAATAAGGGACATAAAGGGTATAATAAACATTAATTTTGGGACAGTATGGATAGAGACTATAGAGAATCTAAATGAGAACAACTCCGAAATAATCAGAGATAGAATAATAAAATTAGTAGAAACCGAGAGAGAGAATTTCAGGATATTTGTAATGGGAGAAGGTGCCTATTCCATACTTTCCAGTGAGATTGACGTGAACATATTCGCACCTCTTGCCGGAGCCTTTGATTGCGCAAATAGAGGACTAGACTCAAAGATATACACAACCGCTGAATCCCTTAACCTAAATTTTGAGGAATTTTCTGCACTCAAGGAAAAATTTCCCAATGTGAAAACGAATCTTACAACCTTTAAAATATAATATTGAAAGTATATTAGTCAAAATATTCGAACAAAGGTTAGTTGTCCATAGTTTTTATTCACTATGATGAATTTAAAAAAGTGGATCAACATGTATCAATATTTAAATAATAAGAAATTATGACTAGTTCATACACAAAGAGGTGCAATGATGGAGGACGATGAAGGTGGCCGTGGGAATTCATATTCTAGCAGACATGTATGGTATAGAACCAGAGCTTCTGGAGCGAAAAGAGAATTTGATGGAGATAATTGAGAGGTCCATCAGGGTTGGAAACCTCACAAAAATTTCATCGGATTACTATCAATTTGAACCAGTAGGTGCAAGCGGTATCGTTTTACTAGCTGAATCTCATATATCATTCCATACCTGGCCGGAGTATGGTATGATTGCGCTGGATCTATTTACATGTGGAGACCCAGAAAAGGCAGATATAGCTTTTCAATACATTAAGGAAAAGTTGAATCCTAAAGAAGTTCAGTTCGTAAAGCACGAGCGGGGTTCAAAAGTGTCATTAAGTAATGCACCCCAGCCAGCTGCAACTCAGTTTGTTTAAAGCTAGTAATGAACCGTAAACAAAATTTCTTAATTTTAGCTGTATTACTTATTGCTGGTTCTATCGTTTTTTTTACCCGGGAGCCAGTAATTATTATAATTTTCATTATTGCAATAATTTTTGGACTCGACA
>JAKBQK010000079.1 GCA_021835265.1 Thermoplasmata archaeon | reverse complement strand
TATGCTTAAAACATTAAATTCTTATTTTTCTTTTACACGGGTAATCACTGCAATAATTCTTTGAAATTTATTTTTAACTCATGGGAATTGCAAATATTCCAAGGAATTTCGGAATATTGTCTTCATAGAGGCACTTAACTGAAGATATATATTTCTATATCTTAGGTTAATTGCTAAATACGAAATTACCAATAGCCAAACAGCTTAAAAAACAGTCTCAAGTCCAGATCGCTTTTCTTCAGGACGAATTATAGGGGTTCTCTATTCAATAACAGATGATCTGATTTTTCATGGTGGCACAGCAATCTGGAGATGTTACAATGGTAAGAGATTTTCAGAAGATCTGGAATTTTATTCCATATCATTTGATGAAATTCTTGCTGAGTTTAAGAAATCTGTTGAGTCTCATGGGTTGACAGTTCAAAGAATTAAAGATACTGGAAATTTAATATCTTATAGCATAGAGAGCAATCGCGCAGTTGTTAAAGTCGAAATCAACCATGTATCCAAAGTGACAGGAAATCAGATTTCTTATGAGCTTGCAGATGGAAGCCATATGGAAATATTAAGCCTGACTGCAGACCAATTCATCAACGAGAAAATACTTGCTTACTCTGATCGGCGCTTCATTAGAGATATATATGATATCTACTACATTTCAACAAACTATGAATTGCTAGATCCTACCCTCAAAAGCCTTGCGGAATTCATAGCAGACTTGGAGCCTCCAGTGGATGAACAAGTACTAAAAACACTGGTATATGCTGGCATTCCACCAAAGTTCGAAAATATGGTTGCAGAAATTAAGAGGCACATAAGATGAAGTATATGAAAGAATTCATTTCCCAATTCTCGTCGAAGCCGGTATTTTCATCTTACGAAGCCAGAAATTTCTTCGCTTACCGGAATGGCCCAAAAGGCTATTACAAACTTGTGCTGAATAATCTTGTCAGGTCTGGGAGAATATACAGGTTCACAAGGGGCCATTATTCCTTTTATGATGAAATTGAGTATGTGGGATTTGCCTTCAGGCCATTTTATTATGGTCTCCAGGATGCATTGTCAATCAGAAATCTGTGGGAACAGGAGACAAATCCTGTTATAATAACTCCGAGAAAGGTGAGGAGTGGAATAAGAACCTTTAATGATAGGAATTACGTCATAAGGTGGATCGATAGAAGTATGTTCTTCGGTTATTCCCTTGTCGAATATGGTGATTTCTTCATTCCTGTTGCCGATCCTGAGAAGATCCTTATTGACATGGTTTATTACCATCAATTTTTGACTGACGAAGTTAAACAGGAGGTTTTGAAGTCTATAGACAGGAAAAAATTCAAAGAGTATCTTCTCATGCTTCCAGAATACCTGAGGAAACGTGTTATTGAATTCACTAAATCACCAAACTGAAAACGATTTAAGATTGATTTTTAGTTAAAACTACCTTCTTTGACTAATTCACTAAGGCGTCTGCTATCAATCTTTTTTGAAGGCTTGTGTGTATGGAACTTCTCTTAGAAAGCCATTGATTATTCAGCTTGATTAGTTTTTAGGCATAGAGAATGGTGGGGAGGAGTTCCAGTTTATATTGCTTATGGCTTTAGTGGGGAAAATATGTGAACACATCGGTTTTCGGCATCTAAAACGCATAGCAGTTATTACCAAGAAAAAATAAATTAATACCTGCCAATAAGCAGCCGACTTTTGATTTCCAAAAGGCTGTAAAAATAGAGGGAATTTAACAAGAGATATACAATTAGACTTTCTCTACTCAGATAAAAATTATGGTATTATCTAAATTTCTTTGTACATGTCAATAAAACGCAGATACCATTCTTCAAACTGCTCCTTAGTGATTATATGCAATTCCACTGGAGCGTCAAGGGAACGCCAAACTGCCAGGGTGATTTTATCTTTGAAGGCCATATCACTTGGTATAACTATGATGTCTATGTCACTACTTGCAGTATAGTCCCCCCTTAAGACTGATCCAAAGAAAATAATTCTAGCCTCCGGATCTATGCCCCTGACTAGAATCTTTAACTGTTTAAGCACCTCCTGATAATTTCTAAGCTTACTCAGTCTTGTTAACTCATAATCCTGTGAGATACTCATCGAATACATCCTCCACGAACCTAATGAGTGGCAAAACATCCTCTGCTGATGCCCTTACTGGATAATATCTTGAACTTATATACGCATCCTCGATTCTGGCTAATTTAAGAACATTATTCTCATTATTGACCAGATCGCTCAGTTCTTTCTTATGCTTAAGCAGTAACCTTATAAGTTCTCTAAGCGAATGAGTTCTTGGATATGAGCCGTTTAATTTCAGAGCATAATATTTCAACAGCAATTCGCAGTGCTGATAAATCGCTACCATTGCTAGATCCCATTTCTCTTCATCTACCAAGCGTTTCGCTTCGGTGAGATAATCTGAACTTCTCTCTAACAATATTTCAATATCGGAATCGGGCATCTATAGTCTATAATCGTGTGAATCATTTATTAATCTTCCACTTTAGAAATGTTATAGATAGATCATAGAAGGCTGAGTAAATACAACATCTTTAGATCAGTAATTTCTCTCCAAAATTTCTCTATCAGCTTGAAATCTACATCGTGATTCTAGCTTACAGGATTCATGTTTCGAAAAGTTAGTTTTACATAAAGAATTGAGGAATACACGTGGTAAAAATAGATAGGGAAAACGTATCGTTAGCATCATATCAAATATATGTTGAACAATATTTGGGGTGCAGATCTGGGAGATTATGTAATATTCCACCAAGTTTACTCGTGAGGGTTTAATATATGTTTTTAGTTTTTTTCGTAGTTTTCACGTTATGTACTTTTGTTCGTATATTACACTATACGAATAGTTTAACTATTCGTATAGTATGTTAATCGTATGGAAAAACAAACCCTCTACAGATTCAATGAATGGTGGCTTACCGGTATCGTAAGATCAGAACTTACTGGGAAATTCAAAAGGGAGAACTACAAGGAAATAATGGAAAGAATTGAGGATCGGCAAGTTTTATTGCTGTATGGCTTAAGAAGAGTGGGAAAAACAACAACCATGTACAGGGTTATTTCAGACCTTATAAGGAACGGAATTAGACCTACAAATATACTCTATTTTTCTTTTGATGAAGTTTCATGGGGTATTGATGAAGTAATAAACTTCTATCTAGCGAACATCCTTAAGGACCCCATTACAGATGCCGGCCAGGTATACGTGTTCCTGGATGAAATACAGAAGGCAGAACAATGGGAAAACAGGATAAAGATATTTTATGATCTGTATCCAAATCTAAAGTTTGTATTATCCGGCTCGGCATCATTGAACACAATAAGAGGATCAACCGAAACCCTTGCCGGGAGGATTTTTCGCATAAAAATCGAACCCTTATCATTTCATGAATTTGTTGCACTTAAGGGAAAAACGGTAGCGTTTGAGAATCTTCAATTCGCTAATGACATATTGCGTCCACTATTCACTGAATACATTGATATGGGAGGATTTCCTGAACTGGTTGGCGAAGCCGATTCATGGAAGATAAGAACCTATATCCGAAGCATAGTTATAGATCGGATTATAACAGGAGATATTCCGCAGGAATTTGGAATCAGGGACATGGACCTGCTCAAGCGCCTCATGGAAATACTCTTGCAGTCGCCAGGGATGATAGTGAATCTTGATAAACTCGCATCTTCTCTGGGAAGAAATCGTATCACGATCTCTAATTTCATATCCTATATGGAATATGCATTCTTGATAAAGACAGTTGGCAATTACAGGCCCGGAGCTTCATCGGCTTCTAGAAAACTAAAGAAGGTTTATCCTTACCTGCCAGCATTCTATTCATCACTATTGTCCGTAAACGAAAATGTTGACATGGGCAAGATTTTTGAGGCCGCGGTGCTGAATTCTCTGCAGCCTGAATATTATTACCGAAGCGGACAAACAGAAATAGACTTTGTTCTAGAGTTTAATGGAAGGGTTGTACCAATAGAGGTGAAAAGCGGACATTATGATCTTAAGGAAGTGGCAAAGTCATTCAACCGGATAGGGCAGTGCTCAGGAATTCTAATAAACCGGAATGCATATGAGTTCGTAAAAATAGATAATACCAAGATATTTTTATGCCCTATTGAGTTCTTTGCAATGTACCCAAAGGAAATTTTGAACATTTTTCTCTTAAAGGAAAATAAGTAATATTTAAACTCGAAAACAGGTAAATGAATATGGGTGAATTCCTATATCTATCAAAATCCCTCTTTGAGAGAATTAGAAGATCATTCTTTCTCTGAAACATAGGTTCAATATTTGAACTCCCGTATGGTTATATGTTGACTAAAGCAATCCAATTTCAATGATTGAACTTAAAAACTATTCCGCATGGTACAGTAGTGACCATGAGAATCAGGCCCTAAGCGGTGTAGATCTTTTAATGGATGGGGGAAAGGCTATAGTAGTGGGTCCAAACGGATCTGGTAAAACGACTCTGTTCAGGTCTATCCTTGGAATGGTGCGTGAGAACGATGGAACTGCAAAGATATTTGGAAAAAATCCAACAAATATCAGAAGTGAATTGAAAGTCTCAACAAATCTTCCGGAGGTTTACAGGCTTATAAGCGGATCTGTGGGCGATATTATTGAAGTGTATTCTGATCTGAAGGATTCCAAATCAGATGCTGTTTACCGTCTCCTAAGGGATTTTGGGCTCAGCGACATACATTTACCTGTTTT
>JAKBQK010000243.1 GCA_021835265.1 Thermoplasmata archaeon | reverse complement strand
TTTCCATCACGATATCGGAAATGCGTCTTTCCAGATCAGGATCGTATTGCGGTTTTCTCTTTCTGTGTTGATAATAGATCATGGATCTTGCAGTGCCTGTAAGGGAAGCTGATCTGGATTTTGAAAGACCATTAGCAATAAGCTCAGTCATGGCTTCCCACCTCTCCTTGTAAGTTGAATTTTTTTAAAGGTTTCGTTTGCTATTGTGAGCTCACCAATTATGCCTTTGAGTTCATTGATCTCTCTCGTGAGAGCTGATTCAACGGTGGATCTGCCATGTTCCATTGCAGCTGTACCAGCGGATATGAACTCATCCCTCCATTTGTATACTGCGGATGCTGCAACATTGTACTTCCGGCAGATCTCTGCTATGGTTGAAGAGTTTGAAAGCACTTCCATCACAATCCTTGCCTTCTCCTCCTTTGTCCGGTATGTCCCCTTTCCTACCATATCGTCACCTCTGGAATTGGGAGTAGATTAAAAACTCCCCCTCCCTTGACTCTCCCCCTATATAAGTGTTTCTCCATGCTCTTGTTGTCTGAACGTAAGCGGATCCGTAACAAACATCCAGGTTCACTGAGTTCTACAACGGCAAGAGACTGCATCTAGCAATAAATTCTAAAGCGCCAGAGGAGGTATATGAAGAAGTAAAAGAAAGTGTAATAGAAAAATGATGATAGCTAAGACGCCAATCCACTCTCAAAATAGGAGACCAAAACAGTCTCATCGAATAACTTTTCAATAATGTCATTATGAAAGAGTTGTTGTTGCCAAGATTAACGCAACTTCCCAAGAAATTCGTTAAATTTTTCAGCATATTCTTCAATTGATATGACTTCCTTTTTGACGTGGGAACATTTTTGGAAATATAATTCCTTATCTTCGTCATATAGTTTTTTTAAATTAAGTATCGCTCCAACGAACTCCTCGTCAGAAGAGGCCTGAAAGCTAAAGGAATCACGGTTTTTTGTCAAAAAGGAGTTCTGAGGTATATTCCTGTACACAACTGGAGTTCCTAGTGCCAAGGATTCTAATAATGTTAAAGAGGAGGATTCTGAAAAGCTGGGGAACAAAGTAACATGTGACCGGGTGACTGTATCATAGAGCAAATTCTCTTCTACCATTCCCTTAATTTCTATATTCTTTCGCTTGCAAATTAATTTGTTGAGATCTACTGAACCAAAACCCAATATTATCAGCCTAATGTCGTCCGGTATCTTACTGCTAACGTAAATTAGAGTCCGAATGCCTTTAGTGAATTCCCATCTACTAAAATAGACTACGGTGAAAATTTCGAATTTAGAAATTTCAGAGTTTCTTTTATCTATGAATGCCGTGTTTGGTAATACTATGACATTTGCTTCTTTGGGCAACAAACTTAATTGAGTTGGTGAAAGGATGTGTATTCCATTAAATTGTGGTAATAATCTCTTTAATAGCGCTTTGCTTCTAAACCCTTTCGGGTGCTCCAGCGCTGGGATGTGAAAACCAAAAACCTTCTTTCCGGGCATCATGAGTATCTGTTTGACCAATGAATAGTAACCAGCTGAAGTGTAGATTAAGTCTAAATCAATATCAGGAATTTTTTTCATCTTAAGTGGCGAGAGTCTACCCCATTTTGAATCAATTTCAAGATATTTGAAATTAAATTTACTTGGTAATTTGTTATCCAATTCATAAAAATATCTATTAGGAATTGAAGTCAAGCCAAACACGTATACTTCGTTACCGAGTCCAACTAACTGATTGGATATAGATATGACCCATTTTTCAAAGCCCGGTGTACCTTTAGTGTTTAGACGGAAAACACCAAAAAAACCTATTTTCATGATAGAAAGGATAAGCATCGTAAATTAAAATTAATTTCCCTGATAAAAAGGTGAATTTATCAAATTATCATTATGATAGATTTTTAGTAACTGGTATATATAGAAGTCTTGTCCTGTCATCTACGTTTAGTCCTCCCTTTTAATGGAAGTAGAATCTTCAATGATGCTCTTTCCCACTCAGCTTTGATGTGTAAAATATGGAATATATCCTCGTATAGATATCCGCACCTTTCTCTGAACTAGATCTGCCTGATACCTTCCATGATCCACCGGAAGGTCAGTGAGATCTCCCAGTCCTGTTAAAGAGCGGCAACTTTAACATAAGGATTCGATCCGAACTGTAACGACATTCTTCGCGGTTCTTATGGCATCCTTTGTCACGCATGCTCTGGCATAATCAACTCCCTACCACTCTCTCGTGAAGCACATATAAGAGATTAACAGGTGTTGTCTATTAACCAAGATCTACATCTTGCTTTCGGAACAGTATTTCCTTATAGGGTTTCTTGTTCTTTTTCATTGGGTATATGTGATAAAGAAGTCTCTTTGCCACCGTTATATACCTGTGTAACTCGTTTCTGCATACCTATCTCTTAGTCATATATCTCCTTAAGCTCTCTTGTGTTGTGCAAAACAAGTGTTACTGCAGATCTGCATACTGCAGTTGCAAGATAGTTATTTAAAATCCTGGATTGCTTTGATATGTACGAATCTGCTGAACCATAATCTTATTGTGTGGTACCGCCATATGACTGCTTGGATCACTTTGAAAATGAACACGTCTACACCGTCGTATCAGCGAAAAGAAAATTTAAGATGATAAGACCTTTAAGATGTAGAATAAGATAAAGGTGAAGATTGAATGAACATCCCATTATGGATTTCTGGAATTCTAGGGAAAAATAAAGCATATAATTTAATTAATTTGTTAAAAAAAAGAGGCTGTTTAATATTCAAAAACAATGTCAAGATATGTTTTAATGAAAAAAGTGAAAAAGATGTCAAAAACTTATTTATTTTTAATAAATTCCATGGTGTTGAGTTTTCAGACAAACAGGGGTATTGGCATTATAGAGATAATATAATCACAACTCCAGATGGGATAAGATTCAATATTAAAAAATTCGATCCTTTGATATTCTCTGAAACTTTTTTAAACGATATACATTTCTCTGATTTTGATTTAAAAAATAAGATTGTAATTCAGGCTGGTGGATTTATTGGTGATACTGCACTATACTATGCATCGAGAGGTGCTATAATATACTCATTTGAACCTGAGATTAATTCTTATAACCTTGCATTAGAAAATATAAAATTAAATCCTGATTTATCAAAAAAAATTGTAATGAAAAATTATGCCCTAGGAAAGGATGAAGAAATGGATTTTCCAATTGACCCTAATGTCAGTGGAGGCTCATCAGCATATAATTTAGAAAATAAAAAAACAGTTAAAGTTAAAAGCTTTAGTGTTTCGAACATTCTTAAGGAATTTTCTATTGAAAGGCCTTTTTTATTAGACCTTGACATTAAGGGCAAGGAATTTGAAATTATTAATGATAAAAATATTCAAAAATTTGAGATGGTGAGAATAGAATATTCAAAGCGCATTGACAATATTAAAATAGGTAGTAGAGACGACATTATTAAAAAACTGGGGGAATATGGATTTTCTAAAATTCGTATTTTTAAACACAACCATCTTAGTTTTGATTTAATGGTTCATGGTACCTTAGAGGCTAAAAAATAACTTTCAATATCTTCACGTAATAAAAGTACTTTGTAAGATAATATTGAGTTTATCGTCCAAGGCTTACTTGCATAATTTAGAGGAAGTTCCTGCAATGTATAGGAGGAAAAATGACAATAAGTTTGATTGCGATAATTATGGAACAAAGCACACAGAGAAAACACACATTGTTTTTGAAAATATACGATATGCCCTTAAGGTAACAAACAACCTTGACAAAAAAAACAGATTAATGGGGTTGATTGAAATGAACATCTTGAATTTGATAGCACCTGTGAATTCTTTATCAGAGTTTTATCTCAAAAAGCGTACCTGCACAAATTGCTGTAATTTCGAAAATAACCTGTGCGATCATGCTTTAACTCCCTTTTGAATGAACCAATGATGTTTTCGCTATTTTTAAGCTTGAAAATAGCTAGATAGCTCATTTCATTGGCATTACCAGCCAAAATCTATCCTTGGATTTATTAAAAGTCAGTTTCCTTTTTTACGACCTAAAGATACAATAATAGCAATGGCTAATAAAATGGTGAAGGCACCAATTATTAAGTAAAAGAATGGAGAGTTTAATTCAGTTAATATAGAATGTGCTCCGCGAATGACACCATGTCCTGAATTTGCTGTATAATTGTATATCAAAGTAAAATTCATTTTCGATGATGGAACAACCAATGTACCTTGAGCGCTGGGCATACAAGATGAATTTGAAGAAGTCGTGGGGAACGGAACAGCTCCAAACGAGAAAGAATAATTTCCAGCAAGAACAGATGCAATAATAGTATTAGTATAGGAAGTATAGTTTGCAGAACCGATAGTGATATACCAGTGATAATTGTTCAAAGGTAGTCCTGTTTCTGTAAATTTGACCTGGTAAACATTCGAAGAAACATTGAATACATACAAAACAGCTGCTGTAGATGCTGTGTAATCAGTCGAGTTTCCCCACAGTTTGTAGTTAATAGAGAAGTTATAATTTCCGCGGCTAAGCATGGCGTAACTGAAGCTGACACCGAGATCACCCCATGGAGTACAGGATGATGAGTTGCCTATGGCTCCTTTAATTGTTGGGTATCCCTGATTGGTTCCCGTAGAAGCAAGTAAAACTAAAGAATTACTATTCAATGTAAATTGTCCCGAAATGATATGACTACCGTTTGAATCATTCTCATATGTCTTGATA
>JAKBQK010000221.1 GCA_021835265.1 Thermoplasmata archaeon | reverse complement strand
GCATTGCTATCTTAGTCAGAAGGTCTTTGTAGGTTTCTGGGTTTCCCCAAACATCCTTGTTTATAGGGGTTTTTATCGCACCTGGAGCAAGTGAAACAACCCTGATGCCAAAATCGGATACCTCCTGTGCAAGTGTTTTGGTGAACATCGACAAGCCGGCTTTTGCACTGCAGTACGCTGTATATCCAGACCATGGAAGGAATTCGTGTACAGATGTTATATTAACAATAACTCCACTACCTTTCTTCTTCATCCTCTTGACTGCTTCCCTCGAACAGTAGTAAGGCCCGAGAAGGTTGATCGATATTACGCGCTCCCAGTCTGCCGGGTTGTCATCCCCACATAACTCTCTTTTTCCATCGATACCTGCGTTGTTCACAAGAATGTCTATGGGTCCAAGCTGACTGTCAATGCTGTTGAAAATTGAGGTTACCTCATTTAGTTTTGAAACATCGCCTCCAAATACTGCTGCTTTTCCACCATTTTTATTTATATCATCAGCAAGGGCATCGGCAGGCTGTTTTTCTGAATGATAATGTATCGCAACCTTCGCCCCAGCTTTCGCCAGGTATTTTGCTATCTCCATTCCAAGACCGGAACTTGACCCAGTGACCAAGGCGACCTTTCCCTTTAGATCAATCGCAATTCCAGACCCATAAGTTTCAATCTTACCATCGGTAGGCATGATTCACAATCACGATATCGGAAATAAGATTAGCTGAAACTTGTCTCTACTCAGACAGGTCATGCTTAATATGACAGGTTTATTTCATCTACATCAGAGGTAATTGGCTTCAATGGGCGTTAAAAAAGTCTGCAAAATAAAACCTAAACAAAATTACATTTTCTTAAAATCCTTTATTTTTTCCCATGGTTCTATTGGACCATTACAAGATACAAATAAATTATTCGGCTGACCTCTTTCGATATTCAAGACGGCCTGTGATTTATCTTTAGACCGTAGTGCTATTTTTTTCTTTAAGAGCTGGAGTTCATAATCAAGCTGCCCTTGAGAAACAGGAATTTTTATACCTTTGTCTACAGAACTTATGGCTATTTTAGATTCATCGAATAAGAATCCTCGGCGATCAGCTTCTTTCTTTATGTATATTAGATAAGTGTTAATGGCATTAGATGGACTTAAATAAGATTTAAACCGCGATAGTTGTGGGTGATTTTTGTAGCCAATTGTATTTCCTTCAAGTACTGCCTTTGCGAGCAGTGACTCGCGCCAGAGTGCTACTAATCCAATTGGATCGAGCCAATCCAACCTTATTGACCAGAGACGCATGTTCCCAACAGGCTATAAAAAGAAAATATTTAACATGTCATGAACCGCCCTGATTAATTCTTGAAAATAGTTTTTAGTAGAATTAGATTTGGTTTGCTTAAGCAACAGAACAAACCCAATAATTGTAAGTTAAAGAAGGATGATAGATTTTGATCTCTCTGCAATAAATCACTTGTTAAGAAGATGTGGAATCTCGTTAATTTATGTGCAATCGAGAATGGATCAAGTATGTTCTTCCATTTCTCTGTTGATATACAGCTCCTGTTTCTGTTATTGTTCCACACATCAAAATTCTCCCTACGACCCCAGTGGCCGCTTTCATCACTGAATCTTCCGGGATGTGGTATCAATCTACGAACTTTTCCGAATAACTTGTGTATCTGACGCATCCATCTTATGACGTTTTACACCTACATAAACGGGTTACTTATGCTGCGGACCAAAGCCTTTCTACAAGGGCATCAAACTGTTTACTTGGTTAATAAGCTCATATCATGAGTCTAAAAAATGTTAAACAAGGCGTCGGCTTAAAGGGATATTGATGATGTGTGACCTTGTGTGCATATAAAGGATGCATGGGTCCAAGAAAGATATTGTATTATGCGCACTAACTTCGTATTTCAGATGGTACTTCCAAAATTTGCTTCGATCTGAAAAAGAATTCAATTACAAAGAATGACACTGTTGCAAAATTGAGTAATAGAGAAAGAGTAAAGATGAATAAAAGGGAATTGAGAGAGGCACTGAGATTGGATTGGATTGTAGTAGACGGGGAGAATAAGGTTGCTTGCGAAAACACAAAAATCCAGGTCGCAGATATGTACCAGACAAGATTCAGGAATATAAAAATAGGCAGATCCGCTTTGAAGAACTTACCGCTTATGCTTGCACCATCAATACCACTCTTGCTGTGAAATTGATTTTTTTCTCCACTTTCAACTTCGTCCTTCAGTACCCTCCATCTCCATTTCAACAGCAGAGAAAACATAACAAGAATCACTAACCATGCCACAAAACCGGTGACGAATCTTGTCAGGAACTCATTTAGCAAAATAGTGCTCATATTCCCAACCTATGGCCACACGTCCATCCACGCTGTCCAGCCAGGTGATGCAACGCTTGCCCAGTTGTTTCGCTCGTATTCGTTTGCAAATTGTTCCCAATAGTATATGAAAACATCTGCATTAAACTCTTTCGGAAGCACTGGAGATGACCAGACATTATAGGTACTTCCATACTATAGAGGTCCCCAAACTGACATAGATGTTGCAAGACCCCAGAAGTAGAAATTGTCAATATATATTACCCAGAAGTATCCGTATGGCCATTGATCACCAAATAAGGTATTGACATGTCCCTGCAACGCCCAAAAGGTTAAAGCACTAATTGCAGTAGCTATTATACCCAATGCCAATGTGCCTATTACGGGAATTGCAAAAAAGGGCAAACCGATGACAATGCCGGTCGCGAGTGATGCGACAGTGACTTGATTAGACACAAAATTGTAGTAATTCCAAGCAGCATTACAAGTAACGAATTTTACGTTCACGTTATAAAACGTGCCATAATCCACATGCCACCAACCGTAGATCGGAAAAGTGTTTTCCATTACTATCGGGTCCTACGTTGTTGTATTTCCATTCTGAACCAAAAGGGAGTGGATATATGTAGTGTAATTTAGGTGGTATGAATAGGTAAGAACAGAGGCTGTCTTTCCATTCAAAACTATTGTTTTGTTTGAAATTAGTGTTCCTTTGTGAATTAGAACTACCTGCCCCGCTACTTGATACGTATCTTTTTCGTCTGCAAAAACCTTCAAATTTGTAATCTCACGCAAGTCTTTCTTGACTGTTGGGCGAAAGATTTCATACGTACTGATTAGAAAACTGGCGTTCTTATCGGAAATTCCCCTCTGGTTTTATGGAAGGTAATTGTGTTCTTGCACATATCAGCTAGAGAAGTCAATAAGCTCCCTATACTGCAATAGGTCCAGTCTGCTTTGGGGTGCATTTCTACCATATTGTTTGTAAGCATACTCGTAGGCATTGCTCATCTAATTCTTTTCAAGTGGGTTTGAGTTAATGATGCTGAAGTTTTTGTTCGCAGGTAGGTGAAGAGGATTAACTCCAGTATCCGTTAATACTGATCCCTGAACCTGTGAGTTGTATGAACTGGCATGATTAAAGTTTGAATAACTCTGCAATAGGATGCCAGAAAACATCATAGTTAACATTACTGCTGTGGCGATAGCAGCAAAAACTATTATTTTTCTTCTCATAATATGTTTAGTACTATTATATATACTTACAAATACTACGATGTTCGATTAATATAGGTTTTCCAAACTCCCCGCCTAAATCCTTTTTCATAACCTCATGATCAATACCCGTGAATCTTTATACAAATCGTCCCCCCTATTCCAGGGCCACATTTCTTCCCTCGAATCAACCACATTACGGGTCAGTTATCATAAACCCGTCAGAACCTTAACTAGAAACACTTTTAGGGAACAGATCTTGTTCAGTACCCACCAGTTCAGCAAGTTCAAGGACCTCGACTAGCATCTCCACCAGAATTGATCAATTTCCCATATCTGTCAGATCGAACTTTGACAATTGAAGGATTGCATCCTTGTAACCTTCGGTTGAATATTGTGCATTTTCGCCGGAATAAAGTGATGCAGATCGCCGGTTTAATTTTGATCCATTTTCTCATGCGGAAGGGGATCAGAATTGTACGGGCAGGAGGTTTGGAGAATGATAAGGAATCTTAAAGAGATCGGAATGAGCAACTGGGATATAGCAAAGTAGCTAGGTGTATTCAGGAATACAGTTAGCAGGATGCTCAAGAAGACCAGGATACTGGATAAGAAGAGAAAGAAGAAAGGATCAAAGTTGAATCCTACAAGGAAAAGATCTGTGCATTGATAGATAAACACAACCTCTCGGGTGTCAGGATACTCGAGGGATTACTGCCATGAACTTAGAAAGGGCCCCGGGATACAGGCTGTCTATATATGACTGGAACTGGGAAACAATCAAAGGTTAATTTTGGCGAAATTGGATACACAGATATGGATGGGAAGAGGAGAAAACTTTACGTCTTCTCCATTTTACTTGGATAGTCGAGAACAAGGTATGCCGAATTCACAGTGGATATATACACAGAGAATGTCATTAAGTTGCACCTGAACTTCTTTACATTCTTCGGTGGATACACAGATAGTTTCTTGACGACAATATCTATAAGATTCTATTGGGGTAGTCCAAGTGGGCGTATGATCTCATGAAACTATTTTTTTTTGATGATGAGTAATACATTCTAGTTGTGTGTGCGAAAGTAGTTAAGACCGTCCTGATCATTAAAATTTTTACGTAATTACAATATTCTCGCTCGCGAAAGTTGGAGTAATCAGGGCTGCCACTAAAATAAATGATAATATCTTTAAGCCCACTTGGACTACCCCAATAGA
>JAKBQK010000173.1 GCA_021835265.1 Thermoplasmata archaeon | reverse complement strand
TTATAAGTTCAATTTCAAATCTTAACAACTACGAAGTATCAGAGTTCGGAGGAGTATACTTCCTGACACAGCTTGTCAATATACCTCTTGTATGGGTTGATTATACAGCACTTCAGGGTGCAGGAATAACTAAGGTTCCTACAACATATACACAACTCTATAATGACGCAAAGATCCTCGATAAGAAGTATGGTGTTGGAGAAATTAACATGCAGGGACATGGAGGAGCAAGCACACCCACAGAACTTTATCAGTGGATGGTCCAATTCGGTGGAAACCCAATGATGTTCAATGATACTGGGGATATACATGCTATGGAATACATATATAACCTGAGTGCATACTTTTCACCGGATTACAAAACATCATACTGGGCAACCTATACCGGACTTGCATCTAACACTTACTCAATAATGTACTATCAGTGGCCAGGTTCTGTCAACCTTACAAAACTTGGAATGAAATCCTATAACTCAACAGACACTGTAACCAATGAATCGCTAGCAGCAATTAACGGTGGGGTGTTCCTTAGATCACCAGTTTCATGGATTGGAGAATGGCAAACTTTAATGGACAAAGCATGGACAAGTATTGTAGTCGACCACTCATCATACTCTAGTATACCATCAATACTTGCTAGTCAAAACAGCGCTTTAAAAAGCTTCCTGGCGACTAATTACAATCAAAACGTTGCAGACCAGTATGAAAATGGTACATACGCGCCAATAGAGGGGCAGTAAGTTTTTAAACTACCAAATATTTATTTTTTTAAATGATAAAACAATCAAACTTTTGCAAGTATAAAGAAAATTGAAATTATATTATCTCAAACTCTATTAGGTTTTTGCGATAACTGTTCTCTGGTCTTTGTTTCTATTAAATAAGTATCTTAAACCTGAAGACAGGATTTGGAGTAAAACATTAAATTTTAAAGGTTTAAAATGAAACAAAGTATGGGGACATTCATCGGGAAGGTTGCTGATCTTATTTTTCCTTTATCTTGTTCAATCAATTATGTGATAGTGCGCATAAAGCGCTATTTTCACGTGGTGGTGTTTAATAATAGTTTTAATAGAAACCATTGTGTATTATCATCACACGTAAGACTGAGGTAAATCTAAAATCAATCAAAGTACAGTTTCTCAAATGAAAATATGTAACTTTAGAATGGAACGAAGATTTAATTTGTATTTACTTAACTATTTGAAGCAGTGATCCGTCTTCATTGTATATATTATATCTCTTGAGACTGAAACCTATCTTTGCTCCCAACTCATACCTTTTGTTGGTTTTTAATATTATTGGGTGCCCACCTTCTTCATCTGAATCAGTTTCCAGATTTTTATTATCAAGCCTGCAGCTTACGTGAAAACTATCTTCCTCCTGATTGCACCATTCTACGGTACCAGTTAGATCATCCCCCTCACTTATCCAGTGATCTCTGAATCCAATTATTTTACCTGAATTGTTTAAACTGTCTCCACTTATGAAGTTCATTGGATATTCTCCGACAAAGTCCCCAAGCCATTTACTTTTTGGTTCATTTAGGATCTCATCATAAACGCCTATTTGCTCTATCTTCCCATCTCTCAATACGGCGACCCTGTCAGAAAGTGTAGAAGCCTCAGTTTGATCATGTGTAACATAAACAAATGTGTGACCAAGTTCCTTTTGAATCTTCTTTAGTTCGGCTCTCGCAGTATATCTCACTCTTGCATCAAGATTGCTTAGAGGTTCATCAAGAAGAAAAATTTTCGGGTCCCTTACAAGTGCTCTGGCCAAAGCAACCCTTTGCTTTTGACCTCCACTTAGCTGGTTAATGTTCCTCTCTAGAACGTCTCCAATTTTCAGAGTTTCTGCAATTGATTCTATTTTACCTTTTATTTTACTCTTTTCGTATTTTGCCATTTTCAATGGAAACTGAATGTTTTGATAAACTGTCATGTTAGGATAGAGAGCATAGTTCTGAAAGACCATTGCTATATTTCTCTTATTAGGAGGTAATTTACTTATGTCCTTTCCATCAAGGATTATTTTTCCCGCAGTCAACTCTTCAATTCCTACTGTTGTTCTTAATAAAGTACTTTTTCCCATTCCTGAGGGCCCGAGTACGACTAGGAACTCACCATCATATATTTCTAGATTTAGCTTATTTAATACCCTTTTCTTTCCATATAATTTATAAATATTTTCATAACTCATTTTTACGTTCATCCGACTAAACCTCCTGATAAATATTGTCCTTTTAGATACTTTTGAAGCACAGCTGCTAATATTATGACTGGTATAGTTGCTACCAATGCAAATGTTGCAGATTCCAGTGGAAGGTTCCTTGACACATAATTATACAATGTTACAGGGAATGTAGAATCTGTTGGCACTATTGGGGCAATGATCACAGCATAAGTGAATTCATCCCATGATGTCATCCATGCGAGTAAAAATGCAACCATAATTGGTACTCTTATCATTGGCATTAAAAGTCTGAAAAATGTGGAAGAAAAAGAAGCCCCGTCCACCCTTGCCTGATATTCCAGATCATGTGGTAAACTTCTAAATCCGCTCAACATGATAAAAACTGAAAGTGGCAATACGACCAGTTCCTGTGCAAATGCAACGCCAAACACCGTGTTGTCAAGATTCGCATTAAGAAAATAAACTGATATTGGTATAGCGATGACCAGCCCTGGCATCATATTGATTATGAACAGGAAGACAATTAGCTTGTTTGAAAGACTTGATGTAAGCTTAGAAAGACCATAACCTGCTGGTATTCCAAGACCAATTGCAATAAGACCAACCATGAATGCTACTTCCAGACTTCTTGTTAATGGACCTATTAAATCAACTTCCTTGAATGACTCAAAAAGATTACCCAGTGTGAAAGCAAGTGGGATCTGCCCAGGGTATATCTTTTCAAAGGTTAAATAAGCTGGTTGGAAGGCATAAATTATTAGTATCCATAGTGGATATATGAAAACTATTGCAAGGATAATTACTGCAATATACGTTGTCCATTTTCCCTTCTCATCTGACATGATCTTTTGCACCTCCAAGTCTTACCACTATGACAGAATACACCATTATGATAGCAAGTAGAATCGTTGCTGCCGCGTAAGAAATATTCCTTGTCTGAAGCGAAGAGTAATTTTCGAAGATTAGGGTATTCATTATAAGTGGATGATACCCTATAATTACCAGCGGCAATGCGAAAATATTAAATTCACTTACACCCCTAACGAGAAGTGCAATTGACATTATTGGTGCAATGTTTGGGAGGGTAATGTGTATAAATCGACTAACTGCACCAGCCCCATCCACTGATGCTGCCTCATATAATGTAGGAGGTAAAGACGACAAACCTCCGTAAAGAATTAATGCAACCAGAGGTGTATTCTTCCAGAAATCAGAAAACATTACAACACCAAGTGAAGAACTGTTTGTATTAAACCAGTCCACAGGTTTTAATCCGATTGAAACAAGAGCCGAGTTTGCATATCCCCCAACAGCCTGAAATATTATAGAAAACACAAAGGCACTGACTACAGTGGATATACCTAGTGGAATAATAACTAGTGTAGAAAACGCTTTCTTACCTTTGAATGGCTTTATCAGTACCATTGCAATTGCCAGCGCTATAAAAAGCTGAATCATAAGAGCCCCTACGCTAACAAGCAAAGTATTAATTATAGCACCATATAGTCCATAACTGGGCAAGGCTAAATAATTTGCTATGGTAAAACCGTGCTTTCCTATAAAACTATCGTAGACCACAGTTATGGCTGGAATTATTGCCAAACCTATTACATAAGCTAATGCGGGGATGGCAAAAATAAGATAGAATATATTCCTTTTTGCTGACCTCTTGAAAACATTTCGTCTCGAAAGAAAGTCTTCTTTAGTTACGTTACTGCCTTTAGATTTGTTCTTATCCATACGATTTTCATTTTCCATTTTGGATCACGCTTAATTACGAGTTTTTTGATTTATCTTATTCTATGAGGGCTTTTCGTTTATCAAGATTTATTCACCCTTTCTGCTTTTTTAATATCTATCCAGATTACTTACTACTCAGTACTGAAGTTAAACTTCTTTAAATTTAATGTTAAATTAATACCATAGCTTGAAAATAATATTTAGTTTTTTTACTCTTTTAAATAGTTTAATTATTCGTTTAAACTCCATTTATAAATGATACAGTGGTAATAGTGGTAATTTAAATGAAAATTTAGAAATTATAATTGATTACTCTTCTACTGTCTCTGAATTCTTTACCATTTCAACATTCCCTATTCGTAGATCATCAAGAACAGGTCTTGTAAACTCAGGATGATCGAACTGTTTCTTAAACCCTGAAAGCACTCCCCATGGGTAAAAGACTGCCATTGCTACAATGAATATAATCAGAGTTGCATAATCAAATGGAATTAATGTTCCCCATGATGATGGAAGAGTAAGAGAGAAAGTGTAATGGATTCCGATGGAGGAGAAGTTCAGTGAAGTGATTGTACCAGTAAAGCCATCACTACCTATTAGTGTCATAATAGTAAGGAATAGAATATAAACTACATACCATATGGCGTTTTTTGCCCCAATCTTGACCTTAGAAATAATTCCTATTAGTGCACAACCTATAAACATCAAGAAAACTGCATAAGGCTCAGAAGGCCATCCTGCCCAAAAGGGAATCAAAGAACTTAAACCGACTGAAAGTGGTGCAATTAACCACATTCCTTTAAATTTATCTTCTTCTTTAGTTACTCCCTGTCTTC
>JAKBQK010000359.1 GCA_021835265.1 Thermoplasmata archaeon | reverse complement strand
TACTTGTTATGTTCAATTCTGTCTCTTATAAACATTGCAAGAAGAATCATGTAGTCCTCTCTTTTCAATTTTGAGAGAATGTCAAGGCCAGAATCAAAGTAGGAAGTTGGTTCATGTGTCAGAAATACGCTTTTTCCCCTGTTCTGAAGATCTATGGCAATGTTCCTCGCAAGAGTGCTCTTACCTGATCTGTCTATTCCCTCAATCACAATAAACTTACCCATGACTCTATCTTTTCCATTAGGTTTTGTTTATACTTATTTGTTCCTATGAGAAATATTTCTGGCAGTTTATTAAGTTCAGGAAAGGTTATCTAGATTTCTTTTCATGTCAGAATTATGAGTAAGAAGGGATTTAACACCAGGGCTGTAGGTTCTGGAGAACTGAAGGATAAGAAATATGGCAACGTTGTCACTCCAATATTTCAGAACGCAACGTTTTTATATCCAAATTACACAGAAGGGTCATCGAAGGATCCAAATACAGGTGATTCTTTTATCTATTCTAGATGGGGAAATCCAACTGTAATAGCACTTGAAGAAAAATATGCGTCACTGGAAGGAGCAGCACATGCCTTATCTTTTTCCACAGGCATGGCAGGAATAACATCACTCATGATGTCTCTTGTTGGAAAGAAGAAGAGAGTTCTTTCAATAATGGATCTTTATGGCCAGACACTCAGTTTCTTCAAGAATAAGCTCCCAAAATATGGACTGGATGTGGATATAATATCTATAGACAAACTGAACTCTATCGATTTTGATGTTACCAAATATGATGTCATATATACAGAAAGTATAACAAATCCCTCAATGAAAGTTCTTGACTTAAAAACCATTGGGGAACTTTGCAACAAGAACGGGATCACACTCATTGTAGATGCGACATTCTGCTCTCCATATAATCAGAATCCTCTTGATCTTGGCGCTGACTATGTGGTTCACAGTGGAACAAAATACCTGAATGGGCATTCTGATACAATGTCGGGGTTTGTCAGTTCCAACACGGATCTTTCAGATATATTCGACATGAGGAAAAATCTTGGGGCCACTCTTGATGCATTCCAGGCATATCTCATCCAGAGGGGAATGAAGACACTTGGATTGAGAATGAGGCAGCACAATTCAAATGCTATGGAAGTTGCCCAATTCCTGAAAGAGAATTCCAATGTCATCTCAGTGAACTATCCCGGATTGAAGGATGATAGATATCATTCTATTGCAGAGAAAAACATGAGAGGTTTCGGAGGAATGTTATCCTTTAGGGTTAAGGGTGGGATCAAGGGAGCACGAAATTTTATGAAGGGACTGGAAAGCATCTCTGCAGCCCCCAGCCTTGGGGGTGTTGAATCCCTTGCCACTCTGCCCATAGATACATCTCACGGTTCTGTAAGTCAGGACGACAGGAAGGTAATGGAAGTTACAGAGGATATGGTAAGACTTTCAGTGGGAATAGAAGATCCTGAGGATTTAAAAGAGGAGCTGGGAAAAGCTCTCAGTCATGTAAATTGATTGAATTTTGACTGATCTCACTTGCTGAATCTTTTTTCTTTCCAAACAATTTTTCCTTTTCTACAAAATAGAGCATGAATCCCACCAGTATTGTTATGGTTCCAATGTAAAATGCCCTTTCCCCAAGAGCAAACATTATAACTGCTGAGAGCGCAATGGACAGAATCTGAACGAAAGGATACAAGGGTGATTTGAACTTTCCTTTCATCTTTCTCTTTCTGAGTATAACAACTGCGAGGCCAGTCAGGGAATAGGAGAAAATAACTCCAAAATTAGAGGCAAGCGCTATAACTTGAACGTTTCCTATAAATAGAGATACAATAGCCAGACCTGCAATCAACAGTGTTGCTCTTCTAGGTGAATCTTTCTCTCTCCCCTGTATCCATTCGGGCAAAAGTTTATCCTGGCTCATCTGTAGCAGTGTTCTTGATCCGGCAACTATAAGGGACACGGTTACAGTGAACGTGGCAATTATAGCAACAATATTTATCGCATATTCCACAGCAACAGGTGCATTAGCGAATACCAGTGCGTTGAATAGAGGATTGCCAGTAACTCCATAATCCTTATAGGGCATAAGGGCAAGCATCCCGAAGATTATAATTATGTAAAGTATGGTACTTACTGCTAGCGCTATCAGTATTGCAAAGGGTATGCTCTTCTCAGGATTCTTCGTTTCTGGGCCAAGGGTTGCTATGGTGTTGAATCCTGAATAGGCAAAGAACGCAAGCGAAGCTGCTTCGATTATTGCCATGGGCTTTGAAGGTATAAAGGGAGTAAATCTTGGCGTAGTCCAGTGGCCATAAAATATGGAAATTAGTATAAAAAGAATTAGTCCACCAATAGTGATAAACACAAGGATATGTTCAACTTTTGCAACGGTATTTATTCCGCGGTAGTCAATGAATGCTGCCACGGCTATAACTATTCCAGCAAGCAGTATTATGTATACATATGGCAAACTGACAAAGGAAAGAAGATAGGAACCAAAGCCTATTGCAACAGCAGAGGCGGCGATTGCATACGAAATCGCCCGAAGCCATCCCACAACAAATCCAGCGGATTCGCCCATGGTAATTTTTGTGAACGAATAAAGGCCACCGTGGGACACAATTTTTGAAGAAAGTTCCGCGCTGTTAAGTGCAATTGTCAGGGCAAGTATTGCAGTTATAACAAAGGCAATAATTGCCCCTGGACCTGCATCACTAATTGCAGTTCCTGCAAGAACAAATATGCCTGCACCTATAATGTTCCCGAGGCCTATGAACGTGGCCTGCCATCTGCTAATCATCTAAGGTTATTTTCGCACACTTAAAATATACTTTCACATTTTTTAAAAATTTTAATGCAAAAATATTATAAGAGTTTGTCGAATATCGAAAAATGGAAAAAGAGACCATGGCATGGGATCTGAAATCTACATTCATATTGATGAAGTATCAGATGCTTTTCTACCTGAAAACCAGAAGATTTTTAACAATGTTGATTCTAGTAATTTTAATAGTCGCATTAACAGTTGGAATAGACCTCCACGTAGGTGTGAGTACCATAAGGACTGAATATGTTACTTCGGCCGCGTTCTTATCATCAGGGTTAAGCTTTGTCGCCATAAGCATTGCAATACTTGCAGGATTCTATGGTGGTGATGCTACAAGTATAGAAACTGGAACAAATTCAGGATATTTCATAATGGTACAGCCTGTTAGGAAATCTTCGATTCTAATGGGAAGATATCTTGGAGCATTTATACTGGCTGCAGGGACACTTCTGATTGAATTTGTTGCAGTCGGTGGAATGAGTCAGTATATTTTTGGAAACATCAATAATAATTTCTGGCTGGCCATTGGGGAATCACTATTTATACTGATGGCATTTCTTGCACTGGCATTTTTATTCAGTTCCATATTTAAGAATCCACTAATAGGTATACTGTTTTCTATACTCGCATTCGTACTCATAATGCCAATAATAGATGAAGTAATATCTATAGAGAACATTGAACCGTGGTTCAATCTGTACTACGCAACAAGTATTATTCCGGCAGTATTCGGACCAATAACTCACGTAACTAGCCTTAAAAGAGGACCATTTACCATAAAAACTTTCACGCCATATGTCTGGGAGGCTAATTATATAACACTTATTTATCTGGTCATTTCCCTTGGGTTAAGCTATATCATATTCAGAAGAAAGGAGGTGAAACCACAGTGATGAATACTAAGTCAGTGAAGGTAAGCAATTTAACCAAAAAATATGGGAATTTCAAGGCTGTAGATAATATTAGTTTTGATTTAGAGGGAGATGGTGCTATAGCATATTTAGGACAAAACGGGGCTGGAAAAACAACCACATTTAAGATGATGACCGGTCTCATAAATCCAACAGAGGGAAAAGTGCTGATAGAGGGAATAGATGTAACAAAAAATAGAACAAAAGCACTGATGAAGATTGGAGCTCTAATAGAAACACCAGAACCCTATGCAGCCTTAACCGTGGAAGAAGCAGTGAGACTGGCTGGTGAACTTAAGGGCATAAAGAAGAGAGAAGTAATTGATCATCTTGAAACCTTCGGAAGTCGTGTTAAGATACCAGGTCTGGACAGGAAGGTTGGTACATTATCCCGTGGTCAGAGGGCCAGAGTAGTTTTTGTTGCAGCGTTTTTAGGAAACCCGGACATCATATTTCTAGATGAGCCTACAAATGGTATGGATCCTGCAGAGAGGAAAATAATAAGGGATGTAATTCTTGAATGGAAAAAGGAACATATGATCCTAATGAGTTCACACCTGCTTCAGGAGGTAACTGACACATGTGAAAACGTTCTTTTTATTAACAATGGAAAATTGCTGTTACAGGATTCTACAAGAAATATTGAATCAAGATTTAATTCAAAGAGTCTAAAAGTGGATTTCCTTAACTCTGTGAACATGAACAATCTAAAGGAAGCACTTGATGGTTTTGCAAGCAGTGTGGAACCACAGACAGAAAAATCTGCCATAATCTATTTCGACGGTGAACTTTCAAACAGAGTTAAGATACTTAAGGCAGTTCAAACGGTGGGAGATGTAATCACATTTTCAGAGTATGGTTCATCACTGGAAGAGGCATTTGTAAACCTGATTGATGAAAAGAGTCAGACAAAATAAATCACTTATATTATCTTTATCAGAATTATAATAAAATTTTGGAAATTTTGTTTTCAACTACACATTAAATTTACTGGAATTTGTAATCTGGTTTCCTCTTCTGAACAAAGGCAGAGA
>JAKBQK010000558.1 GCA_021835265.1 Thermoplasmata archaeon | reverse complement strand
ATCCTGTGTCCCTCAATGAAATAATAATCACAGATGTGTTTCTCAGTTTATCCCTTATACTCTTAAATATGGCCAGTTCTGTTTCCGCGTCAACACTTGATGTTGCGTCATCAAAGATAAGGAGATCTGGCTTGGTGATTACTGCGCGGGCTATCGCAATCCGTTGCTTTTGGCCTCCTGATAGTGTGATTCCCCTCTCACCCACAATTGTGTCATACTTATCGGGCAGGCTTTCAATGAAGTCGTCAATGTGCGCTATCCTTGCAGCCTCAATCATCTCTTCCTCAGAGAATTTTCCATTTGCAAAACATATATTTTCCCTGATAGATCCAGAGAGAAGGTTGATTTCCTGAGGAACAATGCCAATCCTTTCCCTGATTTCCGGAAGTGTGAATTCATCTATCTTCACGCCGTCGTATGTAATGTTACCGGATTCTGGGGTATAGAATCTTGGCAGCATATTGATCAGTGTACTTTTTCCGGCGCCAGTTCCACCCGTGATGGCGACAAATTCCCCTCTGCCAATGGTCAGGCTTATATCATTGAGAATTACGTTTGCGCCCCTCGAAAATTTTAGTCCCTGAATCACAGTGGGAGGATTGACCGGACTGTCCAGATTCTCATCAAGCTTTTCCTCATTTTCATCATCTATGACTGTATTTATCCTCTCCACGCCAGCTCTTGCATTTTCAGAAAAGACAATTAATCTTCCCAGATTACTTACAGGAAAAGTCATTGTGTTGAAAATATTCACGGCTGCAACCAGTGGACCGACTGATGCTGCTGTTATAAGAGAGGTGTAGCCTCCATATAGGATAACGCCAGTTGCAGCTGCACTGATCAAAAGCGGCATTAAATTGTTATATTTTCCCCTTAATCTGGCCACAATGTTGTATTCCGAAAAATATGCATCGGTTGTGGATGTGAATTTTTTAATCTCCCTGTCCTCGCCCAGAAATCCCCTGACAACACGCTGACCGGTTATGTTCTCCTGAAGCCTTTCGTTCATTATGCCGTAATGATCCCTGATGCTTCTCCAGTGTCCCCTCTGTTTTCTTTGAAATGTTATGCCGAGGTAGATAAGGGCAGGAACAACTGCAAGAAATATAAGAGAATAGATGATATCTAAAGTGACTAGAAAGTAAAAAGCTATTCCTATCAGGAATATTGTAGGTATAAGCTGAGAGAGAAGGGCCATCACAAAATTCCTGGTCGCCTCAATATCCATTGTGGATCTTGAGAGTAAATTACCTGACGTTTCGTTCTCAAAGAATGGAAATTTCTTGCTTAGAAGATGATGAAACATCTCCTTTCTTAAAGAATACGCATACCGTTGAGAGAGATACATGGAACCATAGTTGATGACGAACTGTGCTACGGCACTGATTGCTGAAACGCCAATTATCAGAAGAGAAAAATATTCAACTTTTGCCAGTGATAAGTCTTGGACAGCTGTTACAGCGTCTCCAAAAAATATTGGGACAAATAACCTGAAGATAGCAGAAATTGCTCCAATCGCGGATACTATAACAATGTATTTTCTTTCCTTCTTCAGATACTGTGCTGCAAAGGTGAGGGGCAGGAAGACAGAAAGAAATTTGTTTGCCTTAATCTTATGTTCCCCCTAAAAAAAGCTGGACGCAATTTCCAATATGTACAGGCTGGTCGAATTTTGTTTATTCAATTTTAGGATAAATACCATAATTGCCTGAATCTCTAACGATCACAATAATCTTTTGTTAGAATGAAAATCAAAAAATAGTCTGATTGAATGTCAAAATTAAACAAGTCAACTACCACACTGCATATAGGTGTTGGTTGCTGCTAATCCCATATGCTCTTACGAAAGTTTCCATGACATAACGATTGACTTCCTGACGGCAGACTAAAACACAGAGTTCACCGAGAATTCGGATGGTTGTTGGGGATTCAGATCCACATTAAAAACACATGATCTGCATCAAGCAGGGAACGGTAGCTCTCACCAACTTATCTCTTTAATCTGCGATGATAACATATGCATTCCTGGGGATCAAGGCGTTGATTCCCAGACTGGATGATGTCCTGTGAACCTTATCAAAGTCCAGTGATCTGCGCACCTCCAGTGCTCTCACATCACTGGTTGATATCTTCCGCACCACAGAGATGTTCATCTCCTTGCCCACGTATCTTATGAACTCTTGTTTCACCTTGCCGTCCATCCCCTTATTACGTGCCTCAGCGAAACATGTTAAGGATTTTGTCTTGATTTTCCTCATGAACGTCCTAGTGTATAGTTATACACTGCACAGCATTTACATG
This sequence comes from Thermoplasmata archaeon, assembly GCA_021835265.1. Next base: position 2,487 of record JAKBQK010000558.1, on the reverse strand, counting down.
TTTCTGTGTATCCTTGATAATTAAGATCGGGGGAATGTAGTGAGTAAGAGTGGTCAAAGATGTGAGTTACCAAATCAGTCGGCGAAAATAAGGTTTGTCTCATTCGTTAACAGTTTGACCATTATTCCATTTGATAGAACCATATTAAGAGTTGAAACTTCTATGAAGAAATTGCCCCTGTACCCTATTATAAAACTCTGATAAGTAGTATTGCTACCGAAAGTATATGTATTGTTGGCATAGTACCATGTAACATTATTGCTAACCTCAGAACGATGGAAAGACGGACCTATCGAACCGCTGTTCATAGTGTGATTGAAAAATGCGATAGCATAAGAATCATTTATAAAACCTATGGCACTAATGGCGACTGAATAAGAACTAATAGCCTCTTCAGCAAGTGCTTCTACCGAGAATAATTTAAACCCCGCGGGTGAACTTACACTAGTTGAGTAAAAAGAGACCCCGTCGTGCTTAATCAAAGAGCCATTCACTAAATCTGAGTTTGTGTAGTTATTTCCGCAACTGAATTTCCATTGATAACCCGTAATATTATCAACATCTGAAACAGATAATAATGGGAGATTAGGCCGTCTGGAAAGGTTGTTGAGTGTGTATACTCCAACAACTGATGAAACGGCAATTACCACCACCAAAATGGAAACAATCTTCGTTAAATTCTTCATCGTACTGGGTTTCACCTCCATTATAGGTTTATGACCTGCACACCTATTGTCAGGAACGAAGAGGTTCCCTGTTCCTTGACATACTGATTAGATTATGGCTGATCTTGAGAAAGACCCGGGAATGCGGCATGAACCTCAGCAAGGACAAGACTATTGACGTGAGTATCCCGCTTATCTTACCTCTTATGAACATCATTAAATACTAAAAAGATAAACACTATTTGAATTTTTCTTATAAACAGAGCGGGGGAGAGATTCTTGTATACCCAGTGGTTCCCATTATATACAGTTTTGAGCTGGTCCAATATTTTGATAAGTCTCCAGATGCAAGACTAAATAATATTATTTACAATTTTATTGCGTACCACGATCAATTAAAATCATTAAATACGATCTCTTCGGCAAGTTCTGGTTGGATGAATAACATGGAAAAGTTGCAAAAATACAGTGTTTTCGCCATACTGAGTCTTTCGTTTTTAGGTCTTGCTGTTATATTTTACTTTGAATTTAGATTCTACCTTTCCATTCCAGTAATACATCCAGATGATTTTTATCCTTTTTATGCGGAAACTGTTATTGCCTCGCTTCCGGTTATAACTGCTTCTTTATTTCTTTTCAGGAAATATAAGAAAGTTATAGAGAGTAGGCCACAAAAATTTATCCGTCTTTCGTTCGGTATTCTCTGGATAGTTGACGCCATTCTTCAGGTCCAGCCTGAAATGAACAATCTTTTTGCTCAATACACACTTTACCCGATTTTACAAATGGGAGCAGTACCCGCATTTTTTGCAAAATTCGCAATCAAATTCTGGGATACAAACCCGCCGATGATTGATCTGGCAGCGGCAATGGTCCAGTTATATGTCGGTGCGTTGACACTAGCAGTCAAGAATGGGAGGTTGTTTGTTGCGGTTCAAGCAATTGCAATTATCTGGTCTATTGGCATTTGGTTCTTTGGCGAGGGTTTGGGTGGTATTCTCTCGGTTGGATCAACGTTTCTCACAGGACTTCCAGGTTCAGTTCTTTTCTATGCAATAGCTTCCATATTGCTGATAATTCTTCTCTACAGGCCTGAAGGAAGCGCACATAAAATTATCAAATTTTCTATGGTTATAGTCTTTATAATATCTTTTACAGAGCAGGTACTGCCATTAAACAATTTCTGGCATGAAATTCCGCTGCAGGTGTATCCATCACCTGATAACTTTTTAAATTTCGCAGTTGTTGTTCAGACATTCATATATAATAGATCATTCTTTTTCAACCTACTTTTTTCTGTTATCTTGATTTTTATCACTTTAAGCTGGGTGTTCTCAGACAGGATGGGGGCAATTTCCACTTTTTTCTTTGCCATGTTCAGCTGGGTGGTCTACCAGGGCCTGGGTATCTTTGGTCCTTTCAGCACCGACTCTAACTCTGGTTTAATAGTAGCAATCCTTTGTGTTGCCGATATCCTCATCCTGAAGAATGGATTCAGGGTTCACGAATCATCAATTAAAGCAATGGATAGGCAGACTAACCCTGGCAGTTGATAGAAAATACATTTACATTTCGATTCTATTTTCTGTCGAAGCATATCCCATTTATTTGATTGATAGAAATTCAAAAAAAGTAATGGATAAGTTAAACCTTAACTCTTCAATTCTTACGTAATATGTCCAGGTTTATCTTGAGGTCCTGAACCAGTTCCCGTGCTTTCTTTGGTACCTCACCGAGCATCTCCTGCTTTCCCAGGTCGTAGATCTTGATCCTTGAAAGTATGAGAAGAACATCCCTCACGCTGTATTTCCCGTCTATCATG
>JAKBQK010000032.1 GCA_021835265.1 Thermoplasmata archaeon | reverse complement strand
TCTTGATGTTCACATGAATACCTGAATTTCGCATTAATGCCCATATTCTTCTGTAACCGTATGTGGTTCTTTCCCCTGAGAGTTTATTGATTTCACTTTCAATACTTTCCATAACTCTGGGTTTTCTGTCTGCTGATCTTTCGATTCTGTTGTAATGGATTGTTGATCTGGGAATATTCATTGCTCTGGATATCCTTGTAATGGGCATTTCTTTCTTTAGAATATTAACAATCATCATCCTTTCCTCCCCTGTCGACTTTTTTTAAAAGCATCTATTACAAGGGCCTGATCACCCACAAGACGTTTGAGATCATCAATCTCCTTCTGGTATTCATTTCCCTTTGAGTTCTCTCCAAGTGCATTGCTACCACCCTTGAGAAATCTTTCTTTCCAGCGGTAGAACTGTGCAACGGATACACCGTGTCTTCTGCACAGTTCAGCAATGTTTGTAACAGTGAATGATTCAATGACAATCTGTTCTTTCTGTTCAACACTCACTTTCTCTGCCATCTTAAATCACCATATCCCTATGATACCAGAGTGGTTTTAAAAAACCTTTTCTAGAACTCTCATTATATTCTTCTTTTAGTATATATTGTCTCTTATAACTGTATAAGTAATAAAGGGAGCGCATCATTAAGGAATGATATCCTGTCACGAATCTCCCTCTCTATTTGGGGATCGGAGAGGTTGTACCATTGCTGCAATAAAAGAATCTTCACCATTAGAATGGGATCATAATTGGGCCTTTGTCCCTTGTCTGTGTCATTTGAGAATAGATCAGACAGTAAATGCCTGATCCTTTCAAAGTCAATGCGGTCAGATATGCCGGTTAACGGATCACCGAGGGATTCAATCTCCTTGTATAGTTGGGATAATCCAGTGTGGTAAAGGTTCATGAATATTGATCATGAGGTCATGAAAAAGGTTTTCGGTGGTAGTTTTTAGAAAACCTCATATACCTTCTCAATTATTTCTCACAATTGATGCAAGCGAGTTTTATTCAACGTTCTTATCTACTTTTGCACCTGAATGGAGTAATTTAATCAAGAAGGCGTATGCTTATGACGCGGAAGAATTTACTGTCGGTCAATGGACCAAACTAATGGAAGAATTCTTGAGTGATATGTTAATAGGCAAAGGTTTTAAGAGTATTGATCGAACAAAAGAGTTTGGGGTTGGCGATGGCCGTATCTATTACAAATAGTCAAAATATGGTCTAAGCATATTCATAGAACATGAGAATAACAACGATAGAGTAGTGGAAATTGAGGATAGGAAACTTCTCAATTCTGACACTTAGCCAAGGGTACCCATCACGTATGAGCCAGACGAAAATGAACTGCAGACGTTGACAGAAGAAATCCTCCAAAAGATTAGAGAGATGAAGGTTTGCAAGAACTTTGATTTTTACTCATAATTGGCAATGATAAGTATATGATCGCTTACGATGCATGGGAAGCTTATAGATTCCTCCAGACTTTTCACATTAAGAAACTCTGATTTTCAGCAGATACATCATCATCAGACAATTCATTTATCTAATGTTCATCAACCCGATGATGATAGAATTATCAACCTTCCAAACAAATTATCAGCAGAACATTTTAATACGTCCATAGGCATATAATACGCAGGGTTCTGTTTTAAAATGGCAAAAGTTACTCCGATAAACGAAAATATGCTTGACCTTTTGAAAAAGGCAAAAAGTGGCTCTCTTGTAATACCTGACTTTCAAAGAGAATTCATATGGAGAATTGAACAGATAGAAGAACTTTTGAATTCTGTTGTAAATGAGTATTTCATAGGGTCCATTCTATTTTTGGAGAGTTCAGCTATCAACAAACGATTTGCACCAAAACCAATATATGGAATAGGAGCAAGCAGTATCAACTATTCCGAAGGGGAGGCGATTCATTACATTCTGGATGGTCAGCAAAGAATGACATCTCTTTACTATGCCTTTTATGAACCAGACATTCCTTTGTCTAATGAAGTGAATTTAAAGGTTAGGTTTTTTATTCGGCCCGATACAGACGAGGTATATGGACTCGTAGACCCGGAATACTTCATTAGAAAAGCGAAGATGGGCAAGGATTTGGCAGAGCAGTTTTATAAGACCTATCAGGAGACTTATGGAATTGATCCAAGAAAACTCCCAAGTATGTCTGTATTTAGGGATAGGGAGTCTATGGACAGATATCTCAGAGAAAATCCTACACTATCCTCATCCTTTAAAGACAAGTTGGATGGCATTTTCAATAAAATCCATGAATACCAGGTTCCAACTATTACATTACCAATTGAGACTTCAGATGAGGATATAGTCAATACATTTGAGAGAATTAATAGAACCGGTACTCCCTTGGGTATATTCGAACTCGCAGTGGCACGGTATTATCCATCTGGAATTAATTTGAATTATCTAAAGAATAGCCTGAAAAAGCGCATTTTTTTGCAGATTGGCGACGAGGTATCCGTGCTAAAATATATAGCTATTTCGAAAGGTATGGAACCAAAATCTCAGAATCTTTTGAAACTAGTGGATGATTCTATTAGTGATAAAGTCAAAAAGCAGCTTAAATTTCAATACGAGTGGGACGTAGCGGTAAGATTTCTTGACAAAGCAGCCGAAAGGATGACGAAACATTACGGTTCCGATAAGATTAAGTTGGGAAAGAGGGAAATAAACCTTGTACCGTACACAAGTTTGATAATCCCTTTATCAATAATCTTGAAAAAAATAGAAGATAAGGAAAGTCCAGAAAATCTATACAAAAAATTAGACTCTTGGTACTGGAGCACAGTATTTTCGCAAAAGTACTCACACGCGACTGATTCAAAGGCCTTTCAGGATGTCAATGACATAACTAAATGGTTTGGAGACCCAGCGGCGAAACCAGATTATCTTCCAAATTTCGATAGTGTGAAAAAAGAAATGCTTAATGCAGCCCGTAGTTCCGCTCTTGGAAAAGCATTCTACGTGCATTTGAAGCTCAACGAGTGCAGAGACATATTCACTGGGCAACCACTTTCTCTGAGTCAAGTTCATGTTGATCACATCTTTCCTCATTCAAAATATGGAAAGATGGGCGATAACATATTCAATCTCACACTGTTAGACCAGAGAACTAATCAAAGCCGGAAACAAGATAAGATGCCCTCAGAGTTTCTTGAAGAATGTCTCAGTTCTCACGGAGGAGACTTAGATCGTTTCTTAGGGACACTCAAAACTCATTTTATTGATGAGCAGAGTTATAATGCTTTGAGGAACGACGATTTCAATTCATTCGTTCAAGCACGTGCGAACTGCTTCATTCAAACGCTTAAGAGAGTTCTTGATTTGTAGAGATTAGGTTTACCCCATCTTTTCTTACTCTGTGGTGCTTTGGTTTAGCTATTATTTACTTGCCAGCGAACATTAGATTTTGCCTCACGCGCGATGATAGCTTCGCATTTCAAATTTTTGCTGTGGAAATGGCGCCGGCACAGCGACATCAGCAAAAGGGGCTAAAGCTATTTTTTAGGAAAATTAAGGGTAAAAGTTACCTACCCTTTTCCTTTCTTCTTTGCTTTTTTTTATTCAAATTATCAGTCTTTTTCGAAAGTAATTAACTCTAATCAAAATTTTTTAGTTAACATTCAGAGTTCTCGTAGCCAAGATAGTGACATTTTCCTCTCAACTTCACACCCGAGGTTGCTTCATTAGTGATTTGATCCCTTAAATCTGTTAACAACTTTAATACCTCATTTTCCACTTGGAGAAGCCCATCAACCATATTTATGTAATTATTGTCAGAAGCAATCGCGTCTATCTCTGCTAAAATAGTCTCTTTTCCAGCAAGCTTTGGAAGTAAGCTATAAAGTCCGGTTGAATCAGGATCAGCTTTTAAGATCTTCAACATTGCAACAATTGTTGATATTGATGAAAGGTCTTCTATCTCGCTCATTCCATAAACACCACTTTTTTTGACTTCTGCGTTGACGTGTTCAGTGACAATCGGCTTTAAGGCCGTATAAATTTGTATCAGTAACTTCCAACGTTTCTCCACGTGGACTGGCATCTTCTTTCTTATGGCTTCACCTACACTTTCTATTTCTTTATATAACGATTTGTTATGACACTTAAGGTCTTGATAGAGACTATCGTCAAACCAATCAACATCATGCGATATTTTATCCAATGGGATTATGTATGGCGGCACCTTGAAATCAAACGTATCATGTATGTAGCGTTGAAGGGTATCTTTTGAAGGTACGCCTTCAAACCCAGCAGTCAAATAAGCCTGAACCTCATGGTGTATGAAATGATTTATTCCACTTATAAGAGGTAACAACACATATTTTCTGATCTCCAGCTTATGTGATTCTCTTTGCTTATTCTTCATATTGAAATAGTTGTGAACAAAAGGAGCAAGATATACCCCAGACGCTGATACTATTGAAACTAACAAGGCGGCAATCGACAGAAGGAGAGAAACTGTCACGTTCCTCTTATACAAGTGCAAAGAAATGTTTTTCGGTAATTGGCCATTGTCACAATTTAGTTGATTTCTCCACAATTGATTGCACCATACCGAGTGTGGGACACTATTCTTGATCCTTCTCCCCCTCTGACTTCGTAATTATGACGTAAACCCGCTTCCCAAGATATCTCCTTGGCACATCTGCCTTAGCAGATGTCCCCTGTTTTGTCACAGTCCTTTCCAGTATTCCCTCTATCTCATCATCTGATATGCTCAGCTTGTTGTCAAGGACAAAGACCTTCCTGCTCACACATGGTTAATGCA
>JAKBQK010000333.1 GCA_021835265.1 Thermoplasmata archaeon | reverse complement strand
AGTGTTTATGTATCACTTTTCTCTTGCTCATGTATTCTCTCTCTTCGTCTGACAACTTCTTCTTTTCCTTTAGAGGTATATCCTCTTCATTAGCTAATTTTTGTTTAGCTTTTTTTACGGCTTCTGACTTATTGATAATTAGTTCAATATCGCTATTTAAACTTCTAAAACCTTCAATACTCATCAGAGCAGCTAATGCTTTTGGATTATTTAGAATTTTACTTAGTGTATTGTTATCAACATTTACAAGCAATGCACTTTCCCACCTTCTTGAAAGCATGGATGCTGTTGTGCCGCTCATGGCCATCTCAATTATGCCAGAAGCATCAATTTGTTTCATTGAACTGCCATCGAAAGAAAGTACGGGTAGGAATTCGATGAATTCAGCTATTTTCTTTTCTGAATTTGTTTCTTTAAGATCCAAATTGCAACTGTAATCTGCTATTTGCTTTAACGCCCTGTTAGGTGCAAAATCAAAAATATAGCATTCGCGCTTTACTATTTCCTCACGGTTTGGTGATTTTCCATCAGGATTCTTTATAGTCCAGGGTGACTGGACTCTGAACGCTGCTTGGAAATATGTTTCTGGACTGGTAAGATTTCTTAGCATAAATATGCCCGTCCACGGCTTGATGGTTACACCTGTCGTTAGTTTTCCACAAGATAATGTAATTGATTTGCTTTTCAGAGGTTCGTCCATAGCTTTTTGGACCGGCCCCAAAGCCTTCAGACCAATACCTGCGCCAGAGCCAGCTGCGACGACAATATTGTAATCGTGATAATATTGGTTTTGTTTCTGCATCAACAAGTTCTTCATTGCGTAGCATGATGCGACCTTGGGCATGAACCAAATTGTGTGGGATAATATGTTGAGCAGTCTAGTGTCGGAGTATGGCAGTGGTGGTTTCTTTGCACCAAGTTTAAGATTATCAATACTAGATGCTGGATATTTATCTCGAATCAAGTCCAGCCATTTTTGGACGTCACTTTCATAGACAAATTTTGAAGCTTTTCCTTCGCCACTAGCAGAGAAAAAAATGTTTAAATCAAAGGAGTCAAATTCTCCGCCACTTGCAATGTTCATGACTGAGGCTGGCAACTGGTATGTGAGCAAAACCATTCTAGGAAGGGCTTCGTATGGATTGTCCTTCCCTTTCCATTTCTCTTTCGCTCTTTGTTCGTCGGAATAAGTCCAGTTATATATTTGTTCTTCGATGAACTCTCCCGAAATAAGTGCCCTGAATGGTGTGCCTGATAGATAGAGGTATGCACCAGTTTTGATAGGTAGAATGCTTTCCAAATATTCAACTTTGTCTTGTTCTTCTGGTGCATCGTATTCTTTTTCCTCAAAAGCGATTTCTCCCTCTTCTTCGAACAGATTCTTTGCGTTTTCTTTCCATGCGCCATAGTGATATTCATCAAAAATGACACAGTCCCATTTTGTTTTGTGAACCCACTCGTTCTTTGCCTTGATTCCCCCGATCTTGTTCCTACCCAGATAGTCTTGGAACGAGCCAAAACACACGAACGGTTTCTTTTGATTTAGTTTAGCATATTTCATTTCTGTATGACTTGAAAAAAATTGCCAGTCCTCAAAGTCAACGTGATTAGTCAGGTCCTCTTCCCAGGCACTCTCGACTGCAGGTTTGAACGTCAAGACTAGAATCTTTTTCCAACCCATCTTCTTTGCCAACTGATATGACGCAAAAGTCTTGCCAAACCTCATCTTGCAATTCCATAAGAAGTGGGGCGTCTTTTTCTCTTTCTTGTAGCTTTTGAAGTATTCAGAAGCCCTTTTCACAGCTTCTATTTGCTCGGGCCGCATTTTGAAGTTTTGAGTCCGATTATCTTCATTAATTTTTCCAGTTTTTAGTTCTAATACGACCGCTTGAAGTTGTTTGACAGTGCACGCAAACCATTCACCGCCTTTGCGCTTAATGCCTTTCTTAATAAGAAGTCTATGGACATCATAATCATTAAAACAAGTACCGTCGTTTCTTACAGCTGATTCTTCATAAACGATTTTGTATGGCAATACCCCTGGTCTTTTTGTGGGATATTGTTCTGCTATTCTTTTCCTTACGTCAACTGTGGTATAGCCAATTTTTAGTAGTCCTTCATACGCTTTGTCGGTATATGCATAAATCTTAGGATTCAAGTTTGGCTTGGGGGGAAAGAAATTTTTATTGTTCGCTTTCATCTAATACTTCCTCTGTTTGGGTTTGTGAACCCATTGGCTTAATTAAGCTTTTAATAAAATCTATTTCTTTATTTGTTATATTATACTTTTTAAACAATTTTTCGTCTGTCCATATCTCATTAAAATCTTGTAAAGGCACCAAATCATAATTTTTTTGTGTAATATGTTGTGTACTTTTAGCTAGTAGAATCATAAATCTGAAAAAAAATGTTTCCATATACCTGGCTACATTATTAGCAATCTTTTCATTTTCAAATGGACCCACAAGCAAATATGTCTCAGTACAACAAGTATTTCTGCCTACAACTAGAGGTTTACTTAGTATTAAATGGGGGTAACTGTCGTCTCCTGGACTTGAATAGGGTATGAATATTTTCCATTTGTTAATCAAATCCTTGTTCTTTTCAATTTCATCAATTGAAATATATCCATTATCACCAAAACGGTATAACAGAATATTTTTATGTTGATTTATTACCTTTTCAAATCCAGTAAAATTAGTAGCCAGTCCAAATGGCTTTCTTGCGCTTACAATTCCACTAAATGATCCTTCTTTAAATGCACGAACTTTATTTAAAATATCAATTGCTTCATTATATCTAATAAAGACGTCTAGTCCTTTTTCTAAAAGAGGTCTTTTTACTGGTTCTCCGAGTCTACCTGATTTATGAGTTATTATTTTACATGGTCCTTTGTGATCCTTTTGCCACAAGAAGTAACAAACTCCTCCCCGTATATTTACTCCAGGGAAACAATCAGAGGTATCTGGAAAATCATGTAATTCTGCTATTCTTTCATCGTTAAGCATCTCGTTTCTGAAATCATCTAACCCTTTACCTCCAGAATACCATCTTGCAGGAATAATCATCACAATAAATCTAGGATTCAATTTCTTTGCTTGCTGTACAAACTTATGGTACAGGGGAATTGCACTCGCTTGTGCACCCCCATCACTTAACTGGTAAGGTGGATTTCCTATTATTACATCGAATTTCATTTTGAACATCTCTTCTGGTTTATCTATGTGAATGAACTCATAAGCATGCGATTCGAGTTCGTCTCCGCGATCGTAAATTTCCTTACTTGCTCCGCAGTACGCACATCTTCCATTTTCCCATGTATGTTTAATATTGTTAAATTTAATATTACCTTCCTTATTTGTAAATGTTGTACAAACCGAATATTTACCATTAGCAGTCTTTGAACAATACAATGACCTACGAGAAATTAATGCAGTTAATTCCGTTATTGCAATGCCATATAATTGATTAGTCAGGATGTGATTTATTCTTTTTTGATTATCTGGAATCTGTTTTTCCAGTCCTTTCATCAGCCTTTTTGCTATTTCTCTTAAGAAAATTCCTGTTTTAGATACAGGATCTAAAAACTTTGCGTTTTTATCAGTCCAAAGTTGTTGTGGTAATAAGTTTAACATTTCACTGACTACTTTAGGCTGCGTAAATACTTCATCATTGCTCAGACTTGCAAGGCATGCCAGTATATCTGGATTATAATTAATTTTATTCATCGTCAGCCAACTCCATATAGTTAATTATTTGATGATCTTTATAGACATTTGGCAACCTAACCTGTTTGCCAGTATCGCTATCGGTTGTAAAACTCCACAAAAGAGTAGGGCTAAAAATATCTTTGAAAGAGTACTCCTTTCTTTTAATCATTGAATCATTATAGGGCATTGACCATTCAGAAAAAATTAGTGGATTGCCTTTAGTGTCTTTCATCATGAGTGCATCTCCGCAAACTATATTCTTACTTAGTATAAATTTAAGGACTTTTACATATGTGCTATTGAATTCACGTTTAAAAATTGAGATATACTCCTTTTCAAAGATTTCAAGTAGACGGTCTCTGCATTCTTGAACATTGTCATCAAGTAAATCAATTCCATACAGACTGGAAATAACTATAACACCGTATTTCTCATATTCAGTTTGACTTTTTTGATATTTTTGTTTTAAAACTACCAATTTTCTATTAAGCACTGCAACTAAGAAATTGCCTGTACCGCATGCTGGTTCTAAAAATCTAGAGTCCAATCTTTCAGTTTCATCTTTAACTAGGTCGAGCATTCCATTTACTTCACGTTCATGAGTAAAAACTTCACCGTGATGTTTTACTCGGTGTTTAGATTTTATTTGGTTAGATGGAAGTCCTATTTTAACACCCAATGTCAGAGTCTATGTTAACAATACTTAGCACCATAAATCTTATAATATAACCCAGAAACAGCCGGTTATTTGTATAGCGTTGCCATAGCACATTTTGTGTATTACTTTTATCTAAATATAAGTTTATATACTTTGTATAGACATAATGCCACACCATATAGGAATATCTAAAATATGCTATTAAACCTTTCCGTATTGTGACTGGAGGATACTTCTCCCACATAAAAATGGTTTCTTATGCTTAGAGATCGCTTATAACCCCCAATACATTAGCCCTATGAGTGAGGGGTAACTCCGGTTATAAAGAGCGCCGGGAGTGGGAATTGAACCCACGGAGGCCGAAACCGGCCAAACAGCTTAGCAGGCTGCCGCCCTACCACTAGGCGACCCCGGCATTTTATTAGAGCTTTTACCTTCACCCTT
>JAKBQK010000305.1 GCA_021835265.1 Thermoplasmata archaeon | reverse complement strand
CAGTAGTTCCCAATCCCCATGCTATGGTATTAGCTCTGGCAGAAACGGATGCGGGAACATTTTGCCCTATAAAACCTAATAAAGTTGGAAAGCCGGTATAAGCCGCAAAAGCGTAAATTGAATAAAATATAAGGTCTAGGTAATACATATTTGTGGATAAAAATCCAGCAAATGCGACAAAAGATATCACTCCTGTTAAAACAACTGTGAGAAAACCTCCTTTTTTACGGGTTAGATATCCGAAAAAGGGTTGTCCTAAGACAGGGGTCATGAGACTCACTCCAAGGAATATAAATGACAACGCACTGCTATTAGCATCTATCAGATCCAGATATGAGAAGATATAAACTGAAACACTTCCTAGAAACATTGATCGCAGGAAGAATGACGAAGTCAAGATTGCTATGAATCCCCAGACACCAGCGTTCCCTTTTAATTCACTTTTCATGGATTGATTAGGTTTATGCGTTCTCCTTTCCGGCTTTCTTATCTTGTAAGTACCAGAATATATAACTCCTGAAAGTACTATAAATATCAAGGCATAAAGCATGGTACCGGTGAAATCACCTGTTGAAAGAACAAATGCTCCAAATACAAGTATTAGAAGACTTCTCCCAAGACTCCCAAATGATCCATTAATACCAAGAAAATCCGACATATCCCTACCCGGCTTTGAAAATCTGATTATATTTGCACCAATAGGGTGGTAGAACGCCTGACCTATTCCCAGTATAAGTGATCCAACGGTTACAGCGTAATACTCTGCGGAAGATGTATAGAAAGGAAGAGCAAGAAGAGCTACTGCTATACCCATTATGAGGATACCGATTGACATTAATTCTGGGTCTTTGTTGTGTTTATCTGATAGCTTTCCAACATAGAGCGCAAAAACACCGCTTAGTAGCGTATAAACGACTGCTAAAGAACCTGTGAAATATACAGGAATTCCTATGTTGGAATAGAAAACTATAAGTGCCGAGAAAAGAAGAAATGTCCCATCATTGGCAAAATGTCCTATTGAAGTGAAGACCAATGCCTTAACTTCGCTCTTCATTATGAGTTATGTCATCTAAGTATTTATTTTGTTTATATGGGACTTTTAGACATAATTTCCCGTAATAGTTTATATCGTTTTTGTTATAACATTTTGAATGCAGACAAAGAAAACAATTTCCGTCAGAGAATTAAAAGACTTGGTTGATTCTAAGAAGGCATTGATAATAGACTCAAGAAATCCAATGGATTTTAATGGTGAATTGGGACATATAAAAAATTCAATCAATCTTTCTCTTGCTGAGATGATCGAAAAGTCAAAGTGGCTTGAGGATCAAAACGTTCCGGTATGTATCATATGCAACAGTGGAGGAAAAAGTTTGAGGGAGGCATCAATTTTAAGAAACAAGGTTAATGTTCCAGTTTATAGTGTTGCAGGAGGGATCATCTCATGGCTTCTGGAGGACTTTGATGTTGAATGAAATTACAGGAATTTAAAAATGACAATCCATTTATTAATGCAGAAAGAGCAAACAAAATTTTGAAGATTCTGAGCATCACTTTTCAGGGGAACGAACCAAAAGACATAGTAGCCAAAAAGCTTCACAATTTGGATTATGATCCAAAAAAAACTGCCATATTCGCATTGGGAAAAGCTGCAGAATCAATGTCTAATGGATTACGAGAAACAAAATTCAGAAGTTCAAAATTGAAAATTGTCATCGCTCCCTTCGACATAAACTCCTTAGACAAGGATTTCCGGATATACAGGGGAAATCATCCGGTCCCCCTAACAGATTCATACAAATCAACGCGTGAAATTATTCGTATTTTACAGAATGCAGAAGAAGAAAATCTGATTGTCCTTCTTTCTGGAGGGGCTTCTGCACTGTTTGAATTGCCTGAAAATGGAATCGAGGATCAAACATTCTCCAATATTACAAAATGTTTGCTGGATGCAGGCACAGATATCGAATCCTTTAATGCATTGAGATGCGGAATTTCTTCCATTAAGTGCGGGAAGATTCTACCAAAATTAAAATTTAATAAATACAAGGTTCTGCTAATATCTGACGTTCCTTCAAACGAATTATATCTCATCGGTTCAAACCCCTTTGCAGTACACAAATTTGACTTTGACAACATCAAAAGTTCCTGCTTGCCTGAAAACATTAATTTTACCACTAATAGTAACGCACAGAAGTATACGCATAAAACAAGCATGGAACTTATCCTTAGTGGAAATATGTTTGCAGATTCTTTAAGTGGAAATATAAAAAGCAATTATAGCTCTGAGGAGGTTGTTGATCTTGGACAAATTCTCATGGGCGACATCAAGATCATCTCTGTGAAACTACCACAACTGTTGAGGAAAATATTTTCAGAAAAGGGAAAACCTTTCTGGTTCATAGGCTTCGGGGAATCAACAGCCGAAGTCAGAGGTAGTGGAAAGGGCGGTAGAAACACTGAACTGTCAATGAGGATAATGATGGAAATGAATGAGAACGAAATATTTTCTGTAATGTCAGTGGCAACGGATGGTGACGATGGGAATAGCGGGTTGATGGGAATGGTTGCAGATAACTGTCTAAAAAGAAAAACATCGCATGAGGATTTCAAATATTTTCTTGATAGTAGCGATTCTGCGGGTTTTGCTAGAAAATATTCTGTTCAAGTTGAATCAGGATTTACCGGAACAAATGTTTCTGATATTATAATTGGATATTATGGTGGGATAAATGAAAGTATTACTGGGTAAAGGCAAAGGCGGTTACATTGATGAAGATAAAAATCTGATCTATATGGGAAAGGACACAATTCAAATTCCCTTTAACATTTCAGTTAGGAGTGGAGATATAATAAAGATCAAGGGGAATGAATATCTTATTTCAGATGGAATTCCATACGATTTTAATTCTGTTGGTCTCAGAGGCGCACAAATTATTAATTCCAAAGATTCTGCAGCAATTGTTTCAGCATCAGGGATATCCAGCGGTTCAATAGTCCTTGAATCCGGTATTGGTTCGGGAGCTTTAACCGTTCAGATAGGCCGAGTCATCGGAGAAAAAGGACTGATAGTCGGTATAGATAGGGACAAAAATACAGAGGCAATAGTGAGAAGGAATATGCAATTATTCAACACGAGGACAGAATTGGAGTTCCACAATACCGATATTAATGAATATGATTTTACACCAGAGAAAAGGAAATTTGACGCAATTTTTCTGGATATTCCAGATCCATGGCTATGCATGAAAAACGTTATCGGTTCTCTAAAAATGGGATCAAGAATCATTACCTACCTGCCAAACTTCGATCAGGTTGAAAACACCGTATTGGAAATGGAACGAAATAATTTGTATGTTATTGAAACATTTGAACTCATTAAGAGAAATCTTCTTGTGAGAAAGGATGCAACTAGACCAGACAGCGAGGGCATAATGCATACGGCTTTCATAACAATAGCTGTAAAGAAAACTATGCAACATATTATTGTTTAAAATTTCATTAGGGATTGGAATAGCTACATCTATTAATTATCAAATAGAAGATTTCAGAATTCAAGATGCAAAAATCAAAGAACAAACTCAAACTTATAATGGGGAAGATAAATTTACTGTTTCCAAAGAGGGAATGAATTTAAAGTTAACCTATTATAAGGACATAATTTTATTTACATAATTCACATAATAGAATTCCACTAGGAGGGAGAAAACTTACCCGCAAGGAAAATATAATGTTTTCCTGCCTGGCGGTTTCTTTTAAGCGACATAATTTTATGACTTTTAATCTATGTGTTATTCCAAAATTACCGTCGAATTTTTTTTCAATTTGATTAAATACCTTGTTATCACCATTTTCATAATTTCGCTTTTTGTGCATAAGATACAAAATCTGCATTTGAATTCCTACTGCTGTTTCGGAAGGAGTAAAAAATATTGTATCAATTATTCGATTTAATCTTACGAAGCCTGTACCAATTTGTCTAAAATATTCGTAGGTGCTTCTAAGAGAATTATCAAAGCCTTTTGTGCTAGCATCAGATATGATAATTCCAAGTGTCCTGTGACGCTGTAAATAGATATGGAATCTATTTATAATTTCCTCTAAAGTCTTGTTCACGATTGTATTTGGGGGTGCAAATCCTCGTTTTTCATATTCAGTTTTATCGATGACCACTCCAAATAAGGTGATGTGCGATTCTGAAATAAAAGTAGTCAAATCATCTGCAATTTGTTTATGGTCAATTTCATTAAATGGTGACCTTCCAGTCATTAATTCTTTGCTATGAATTTCAGGAAGTTTTAACGGATTGAAGTATCTTCCAATTATAGATTTAAATTGTCTATTTATTAACCCCCAATCCTTATAACTCATACAAACACCATTAAGAACATAAAATTTGGTGTTTTGTCCTTTGTACGCACCATGGTCCCCTGAAGCATCAATATAAAATAGTTGCACCGAACATTAGGTAATCTTCAAAAATCATCACTTCGTTGATTTGTAAATAATTCTATGAATTTTCATTCAACGCATCGTCTTTCAAAGATACTATTCGCTCCTTAACTATGAATGAAATCTAGATGGTATTATTGTTAAGATAATACCTCATAATCTGCTTTAATTTCCAACTCAAAACACTCAGCTGTTAATTTTACTTAGAGGGTTTGGTAGAGGCGAAATTAGTTTATGTTTTTAGATCCCGGCTTCCGGATTCGAACCAGAGACCTGCGGATTACGGCGGTTTCACCCCGTGTTCCCTCTACAGTCCGCCGCTCTACCAACTGAGCTAAGCCGGGTAAAGGCAAATAGTCTCCCACATTAAA
>JAKBQK010000275.1 GCA_021835265.1 Thermoplasmata archaeon | reverse complement strand
TTTGAACTAAGCCGCTGGAGGGATTTGAACCCCCGACCTGCTGATTACGAATCAGCTGCTCTACCAACTAAGCCACAGCGGCATTCCTGTGCATCCAGACCGTAGAATGCAATCCCTGATGGAATTTTCGGGTAAAAATATGTTGATTTTGCAGGCAATACATACCCTCTTTTCAGTGTTTGCACAAATCCCTCCTTATCCCATGGTGGCATCATGAATGCCATTTTATTTGGATCATTTCTTATATCATTCTCTGCCTCTTCACTGATATAAGTATATTTTATTCCAGCCCTGCTGGAACCTCTTTTAATGGAATTATCTATAGCATCCAGATAGTCACCGTATTTCATTTCGGTTTTTGGCTTGAGTAAATATTTTGATTCTCCTTGAATTATAACAGGATATTTTAAATCCCAACTTTTTCCGGTTTTTTCCGGAATAAAATTTTCACGGATTCTCTTCATTATATCTTCGTTATAATCCACTATTCTGTGAACCTGAGCTATAAATATGCTCTCCGATCTGAGGGAAGTAACAAAAACGAATAGATGATTAAAGAACTGCACATATTCCCCGTATTTTTTTGAAAGAGATAGCATTGCCTTTGTCCTGTGATGACCGTCGGCAATAATTCCTATATCCCCCTTTAGAACTTCCTGTATTTTACCAATTTTAACGGGATCTGAAAGAATACAAATGCTGTTGTAAACGCCTTCTGGCTCTTCATAGACTCTTTCGCATTCTTGTTCTGACATTATAGATTTGAGGGTTGAATTCAGATTGGTTTGCTCACTTACAACAAATACAGGTTCTGTTTGATATTCCATTCTTTCTATGAGTTTCTCTCTTTGATTCACTAGTTTTGTAATTATGCTTTCATGAGGTATAAGACAATTCTCAGGTTCCAGTAAGTTTATTATTCCGATTACACCATATCTCTCTCTCTGAACTCCACCTTCTGTGAAAACCTGTTTCAAAACTACGAAACCCTGACTGTTATTTTTACTGAGAACACCTTCTTCCAGCCATTTATTGAATAGTTTTCTTGCCTCTTCCGGATCCTTGCAGTCCTTTAGATTGACTATGTTATATGGGTTTTTCTTCAGCTCCTTCTCTGTAGCCTTAGTGATCATATCAAACGGGGGAGAAGTAACCCTTCCTAACCCATTCTTATAAATTGTTGGTACAAATGTTTCGAGAATCAATGTTTCCCCTATTTCAGCAATTGATTTAAAGCTTCGATATCATTCATATATCCGTCTTCTCCCAGGGGAGTTTCAAAGATCATTGGTACCTTTTGGAAATTTCTATCCTTAATTAAAAATCTGAATCCATTCACTCCAATGGTACCCTTTCCTATCATTTCGTGCCGGTCTGTGTGTTCCCCGAGTCCTTTTTTGCTGTCGTTAAGATGAAATCCATTTATTCTTTCCAGTCCTACTGTTCTCTTAATTTCATCTATCATCTGCCCATAACCTGTCTCTTCCGCAAAATTATATCCGGATGCCCATGTGTGACAGGTATCCAGCGTAACACCAACTTTGTCTTTCTCTTCTACATTATCAATTATTTTTGCGATGTCTTCAAATGTTTTACCAACACTGTTACCCTGACCGGCGCTATTTTCAATCAGTACCCTGACAACCTGATCTGAAGTTATAACGTCATTTAACATATTAGAAACGTTGGCTATTCCTATTTCAAGTGTTGCATCCTTGAATGATCCTGGGTGAAATGTTAAAAGTTCCATTCCAAGCTTATCAGCCCTTTCTATTTCTGTTCTGAAGGCTTCCCTTACCTTCTCCCTAAGAGACTCATCGCTGCTGGCTGTGTTTAGAAGGTATGACGCGTGAACCATTATAGTTGGGTTTCCGTTTTGCATTTTCTCCTTCTTGAACTTCTTTACAGTTTCCTCATCAAGTGGTTTTGCCTTCCACTGCATCTGACTCTTGGTAAAAACCTGATAACTTTTAAAACCAAATTCACGTGCTCTTCCTGGGGTTGCGTCTATTCCCTTTGAGGTTGATAAATGGCCACCTATATTATTAACATCTGTAATTTTCATTTTTCACTCTTCCTTTGCGTTAAAATCGCTGCTATCAATTATCATCTGAACAAACTGGAATACATGCAGCGCAAGTGCTGGATTATCTGTATAGCCACATGCATTAAGATCGGGGCCTGCAAGAAGTGCCCTTGATCTGTCTGCAACAACGTCTGTTGCAATTAAACCCTCCTTTCTAAATATCTGAGCGTTCTGCGGAACTCTTTTATTGGGTGGTGTAACAAAGATCACCTTGACATTTCTCCTCATTGCATTTTCTATGTTCTTCTTCATCTCCATCCTTATTTCTTTCACCATTGGTGTACAGATATATAGTTCTCTGTCAGCAAGGTTGATCAGTTCTGCTATTTTGCTCATAACCTTTGATCTTCCATAAATTGTGTAAACCAGCTGTGGATCCCCTTTGGACGGCACATTATCCTCAATCTGTCTCATCTCAGAAAACAGATCCTGCACCCTAGTTTCTATTCTCTTTCTTATATCTTCAAGTGTTTCTGGCTTGAACATCTTGGGTCTTCCCTCTGTTTCTCTGGCATATCCCTTTTCCACTAGAGATTCCATAACCTTATATGCTGATGTTCTGGGTATCTTTGCGGTGTCTGCAATCACATCAGCATTGGCAACCCCGTGATATATCAGTGCAGAAAAAGCCTGTGCCTCGTAGGATGAAAGACCAAACATCTTCAGCATTTCAGCAACCTTTTCAAGTCGTGAGGAGATAGCATCCATACCTAAATATGCCTTATGTCTTATTATTGTTTTCCAATTATTATCATCTTATATTGGATAATTTTATCAAGTAAATTGAAAGAATACATGAGACTTGTTTTGTTTTAGGTAAAACATTAGATTACAGCCATGATTTGGAATCATTTCAATTGCTCCCGAATCAATTCACATTCTAAATTATATTTCAACAAGTATTAGTGTTATGAAAGATTTCATATAAACATGGAACAATACCAGAATAATAATGATAAAAAGAAAAGAATTGTGATAATTGGTGCAGGATTTGGTGGATTGAGATTTTTATATGATGTGAAAAAAGAGATTGGTAAAAAATTCGAAATTACTTTAATAGATATGAGAACCACGAGTCTGGAAAAGCCGTCTCTTGTTGAAGTTGCTCTTGCAGGTAAGCCAGTGGCTCACACTCAGATTCCAATTGGTAAGATCGCTAAAAAAAATAATATAGAATTTATTAACTCCAGAGTGGAACAGATATTTGCTGAGAAAAACGAGTTGAAGCTCTTAAATGGAAATCTGATAAATTACGACTATCTCGTAATTGCAACTGGAGCTGTAAAGGATTACGAGGCTATTTCAGGTTTTGAGGAACATGCATACTCAGTTTGTGATGATGAACATGCACCAAAAATGTGGGATGCAATTAACAATTTTAAGGGAGGGAATGTGGTTATAGGAGCATCAAAAACTAAGTGGGATGAAAAATCAACTGAGATTAAACTGGATGCACCATGCGAAGGTCCAATTGGAGAGATAATGTTCATGCTTGATTTTTTCCTCAGAGAAAGAGATCTGAGAGAAATTACCACCATAACAGTTTTTACTCCTGGAAAGGTGTTTTTCGATGATGTTGGCCCTCGAATTCATGAAAAAGTTGGTTCAGTGATTTCGAAGAAGGAAATCAAGGTAATCACAGAGAAAGTGCTAAAGACTATAGAGGAAAAGTCAGTTATTTTTGAGGATGGCACACAGCTTCCCAGCGATCTTACCCTTGTAATCCCTCCATATACAGGACCAGAAGTGATAAAGAATTCAGGTCTTGGAGATCAATATGGATTTATCAAAACTGACCTGGAAATGCGACATCCTCAACATCATAATATTTTCGTGGTTGGTGACTGCAATACCCTTTCAATGCCAAAACTTGGACATATAGCAGTGCTTCAGGCAGATGTAGCGGTATCTTCTCTGATGAAAGAAATAAATGGAAATGGTGAAATTATTGAGTTTAAGCCAGAAATATTCTGTATAATGAATAAGGGAGGAGTTGAGGCTACTCTAATACTTTCCAATACGCTCTTTGGTGGTCATGTGGATAAAACCATTAATGGGCCACTGGCACATCTCATGAAATGGGGATTTGATTCATATTCTTATTATACCCACGGCAAACTGCCACCAGAACTTGTCCAGTCCACTATGGAAAAAATGTTGAAATTTCTAAATTGATATTGCAGATTAGCATTATTAACTTCCAGCATTTTTCTGTTGATCCATTTCCTTTTGCTTCCCCTTCTCGAAATATATATCGTAAAAGAAGAACGTCAGTACGAATAAAATAATTCCACCTACTATGGTTGCATAGAACATTTCTGTCTGCATCGCTGTGTTGTTCAGTATTGTCGTAATATTTAGAGTTCTACCCAGAAGGTAAGGATATTGAGAAAATGCCACAATGAATATGGATATGGCAAAAATTCCCTGAAATACCAATTTGTTTGTTATATACTTCCTCGTTGGTTTTAAGATCCAGAGAATTGGTATTAGCAGGAACAGGATAAGTGATACGACGGGAAGAGTACTGTTGCTGTAATCACCAAGACCACGAAGTGCGACACCTGAAATTATCAGACCCACAACAATAACAAGCAGTGGTAAAAAGCGATTTACCTTCAGGTCATAAAAAATGGATGCCATTCCAAAGAGCAATATTGCAATACCGATTATGAATCCATCATCTGGCAGGAATGTTATAAAATTCAGCAGATTGAATGTTCTTGCAGTATAGTTTATTCCATGTCCTCCAATAAAGCTTGCATAAATCAGGAGTATCATTGCCCCTAGTACAAAGGTGACAAGTGCATAAATTGAATAGAGTGTTTTTTTGTTTATAACTCTGTTTTTCCAGATCATTTCTGCGAATATGATTATAGAGTTGCGAAGCACATAAAGTATGAGAAATATCAGTATATAAGAAATGAAAGAAAATGCAAGGAGAGGAAGAACGTCAGGTACAAGACCTTCAAGATTCACCACATAGAAAACAAAGAGGGTTCCTGTTATCTCCCAGATTGGTAAAAGGAACCCAAAAACCTTTGTCTGGCTCTCTTTATATTTAAAAAGAATAGCGGATGCTGCCATTAGTTCAGTGGATGCACTTGTAAAAAAGATTGAAAATACTAGTATATTTACTATTACTTCAACGTTAACTGATCCTGTCATTTCAACCCTCTCGCTCTTTCAATTTCAGATTGAACGGATTCGTGCCTTAGGACCCTGCTTGCAAAATAGAAACTAAATGGCACGACTATGAAATAGAAAATCATTATGGCTATGCCAAGTGGAATTATTGACGAGGACGTATTTGCAGCGGACTGAACAGTCATAACATTGTATATGATCCATGGCTGCCTTCCAACCTCGTCTGTGACCCATCCGCTGTCGTACACCAGAATTAGAAGTAATCCTGATACTATCATCCCGTATAAACCAATTTTAGTTGTGATTGATCTTTTTCTTAATAATCTCCATACTAGATACAGGGCAAAGAGACCCACCAGAAATCCTCCACCTACCATTGTATCGAATGTTAAATGAATAAAAAGTGGTGGCCATAAACTCTGTGGATACTGGTCCAGTCCGGGAAGTGTACCCTTTCCAAGAGTCTGCGGAAAAGCAAGCAGACTTTGCAGCTTTGGTATGGTAATGGCGTATAGTATTCGTCCCGATACTAAAATCCCACCAAGCGTTTCTGCACCGCTGGTTGTACTGTGAAGATCAAGTTCAATTGCAGCATATTTTAATGGCTGTAACACTATTAGCTGTGAGGCTGCAAGACTACCACTTATTCCGGCTAACGCTATTGAAATAAGTCCAACGGACGCAACGAGTTTCAGTCCCTTTCTGTAAAAGATTTTTAGGTCCTCACTTTTTGCCTTCAGGAAACTGTATGCAAGATATGTGCCTATTAGGAAGACACCAGCAGTTACTGTGGCAGTAACAACATGAAGATCTTCATATAGCACTGAAGGGGCAGCAATTGCTGCAAGTGGGTTGATATCAGTTAAGATGCCGGTCTTGAGATAGTACGGTATATTAAAACCAGCAGGTGTATTCATCCATGCGTTTATCATGGTTATAAAAACAGCTGACATAACTGTTCCTACAGCAACCATCAAAGAAAGAACCCAGTGTTTATATCTGTTCTTATAAAAGTCCCAGTAGTAGAAGTAAAGAACAAGACAGATAGATTCTAGAAGGAATGCAAAAACTTCATAATAGAAAGGCAAAATATCTACCTTTCCCACCACAACCATAAAGCTTGGCCATAGTGCAAAAAGTTCAACGGCAAGGACAGTTCCACTGGCAGTGCCTATGGCAAAAAAGACAACAAGTGCAATTGTCAACCTCCTTGCCAGTGCTTCGTAGTATGGATCTTTCCTCCTTATTCCAATATACTCTGCCAGTGATACAATAATACTCAGTCCTATACTCATTGTAACAATAAGTATATGAGAGGCCAGAGTAAATCCCATAAGAAAACGGTCGAAATTCACTATGAAGCTCATAAAAAATAATAGCACTGAAACATACTTAAATTCTCTGTTGTGAAATTATATTATATAAAAGATAAAATATTTTTGAATTACATAACTTTTAAGGCAAAACAAGCAAATTATTGATATTAAGTCCCCTAAAAATATGAAATGATGTGGGAATATCAAGTGCAATCTGGATTTCTCATTCTTTGATTTTTTTACAGTCATTTAAAATCACTTCCATCGTGCTTTATGTTGCTTGTTACTGGACAATGTCTAACTTTCCATGAGAATATTTTTTATGAGAACGAATCCATTTTCATATTCTGGGAAAACGCTAATCATTAAAAAAAATTTGCTGCGATAGTATAAATATTCTCAAGTATTTGACTGAATATGTCTCCTGAATCAAGACTCAGAACGCTTATAGAATCTGATAATTTCATGAAAAATTTCAAAATTGAGATTCTCTCAGAGAAAAATGGAGAGGTAAAACTAAAAATCATTCTTGAAGATCGATTTATGAGGATGGGTGATGTTGTTAACGGAGGTATAATTGCAGGATTATTCGATATTTCTGGCGCTCTTTCAGTATTCACCATTCCAGGTGTCTTCAATGCATTCACGCTCTCTCTTAACGTTACATTTCTCACACCACTCACCGGAGATTACTGCATCATAACATCCAGGGTTAATAGAGAAGGTGGTAGACATGCCTTTATAGAAATGAGCATTGATGATCAGAGTGATAATACAGTGGCAACTGCACACGGAATATGGGCCATATCAAGGTGATATTTAATGGAAATCAACGAACTTTTGAGTGGTAAGAATATAGTAATGATTGTTAGTGGTAGTATTTCTGCTTACAGAACCCCGGACATTGTGAGGGACCTGAAAAGGAGTGGTGCAAGAATAAGGGTCGTATTAACTGATAGTGCAACACAGATCATTGGAAAAGAAACCATGGAGTGGGCCTCAGAAGAACCTATAATAACTAACTTAACAGGCAATATGGAGCATATTAGTCTTTTCGATGGGGATAGATCAAATACCATTCTTCTTGTGTGCCCTTCCACGTACAATATGATCGGTAAATTCGCGGGAGGAATTGCTGACGATACTGCAAGCACAATATTCGCAAACGCTCTTGGCACCGGGATAAGAACCGTGATCGTACCGGCAATGCACATGGAAATGTATGAGAGCCCTATTCTTCAGGAAAATATTGTCAGGCTTAAGGGCTTTGGAGTGGATTTTGTTTCCCCCAGAGTAGAAGATGGCAAAGCAAAGATAATGTGGTCTGAAGAGATTATAGATACAATAGTTAGAAGAGGTAACAACAGTAGAACCATTTTGATCATTTCTGGCAAAAGTGAGGTTTCAATTGATCCTGTTAGATCCCTGACAAACAGGAGTTCCGGTTATACTGGTGTATGCATTGCCAGAGAGGCATATCGTGATGGTTATGGCAGGATCATTTATGTGGGGAATTCTGAACACAGGATTCCCTATTATTGTGAATTTATAAAATGTGAACAGACAGATGACTATTACAGAATAGTTGAAGAATCTATAAGAGATCAAAAAATAGATCTCATAGCAATACCTGCCGCACTTTCAGACTTTACTGTAGAAAAGAGTGAAAAAAAGATAAGAAGTGAAAAATCTGTAAATCTGGTTATGAAACCTAGAGAGAAACTTGTAGATAAAATGGAAGGAGTCATGAAAAAATTCAATCTTAACATTCCTATAATCAGATTCAAGCTAACAGACAGAAATTATGTACCTGAAGATTCAGATCAGGTAACAGTGGTGAATCTTGTTCAGGAAAGGCCCTTTGGCATAAGCAGGAACAAATATATCATTTATGATGGAGAAAAAAAGTTGATGGAGAAGGAGATGGAAAAGGAAGAACTGGCTTCAATACTAATTAAGATAGGTGATGGAATCATTGAAGAACGTTGATATTACCGGATATCAGTTAGAAATAATGAAGAAGGAACAGTTTATTGAAGGATCCATTGATATATCTGGTGAATTTATAAAAAACTCCATTGTTGTCTTCCCAGAGAGATTTATAATTGATCCTGTGGATGAACAGAGGGATTCTGACCTTTTTGAAACTTTTAGGGAAATTTCAAGGAGAGTAACCTTAATAGCAGGTTCGTTGATTGTGAGAGAAAGAGAAAGCTTATACAACAGGTCGTATGTTTATCACAAAGGCAGGATGGTTGGATATCAGGACAAAATAGTACCATTTAACAGGGAAAAATCGAGGATTACTCCAGGAAGGGTTATAAAGGTATTCTCAGGAGAAGATTTAACATTTTCAGTGCCAGTTTGTTATGATCTTGATTTTCCATTCTTCTCAAAGATAAGTTCACTAAATGGTGTTAGAATAATCTTCAACCCATCACTGATTCGCAGAGATTTTCATGAGGAATGGCACCAGTATATGGTTACAAGGGCACTGGAGAACAGGATTGCAGTTTTATCACTTAATTCACTTACAGAACAGTTCAACGGAGATTCCATATTTGTCCAGACCTATGTGGAAGATGACGGTGTAAGAATTAAAAAAACAAATTTTGGGAAGGAAAGAAAGAAAAATGTTTCCTTCAGCACTGGAAATATAAATGATAAATTCACTCAAAGACACGAAGAAGATCCGGGTATCTATTCATTCCCCGTCAAGAAAGTTAATTATTGACCGACATACATTTTCACTTGATGATACATGTGGAGTGTGAGTGCCATCCTTGATGATTTCCAATTTTGAACCCTGTATTTTATGGTTCATTTGTATTCCATAGTCAACAGGGATCATTTGATCTTTTTCTCCCCATAAAATAAGTGTTCTCTTTTTGATCGTTTTTAGCATTTCTTCGTTTACCTTACATTGGCTTCCAGTATTATTTTCTACTATTTCCCTCATTATATCCATGTCGTTTTTAGGACTTACCCTTTCAAGCCGAAGCATAAATTTTTCCACGCTTTCCTGACCCTGATCTCCAACTGTGGGATTTGTTCCAGCATTATCAATCAGGATCAGTCCCTGAGAATCTCCATACTTGATTTCGTAAAAAAGGGCAACCCAGCCACCATATGAGTTTCCTCCCAAAAAGAACTCTCTAACATCCAGACCTTCTATGAGTTCATGGATCATTTCGGCCTGATCTGAAACTTTAATATCATGAGGTTTGGCCGATTGCCCATGTCCAAGGAGATCAGGTAAAATAACGCCATATGATTCGGGAATACAGGATGATATTTTCATAAAGTTGTTGCCAAGACCTCCAAGGCCATGTAAAAGTATGATGTATTTTTCGCCCTCCCTGAAAAGGAAAGAAACCTTTCCATGGGAAGTTTGCAGGGTATGTCTGTACATATTAAAACCTTATGTAATCATGAACTTAAATTCAATACTTATTTCTTACAAATATATTCTATGACTGATAAAAAAGTACTTTTCTTCTATTCCTGATTTTGATCAGGTGAACATTTATAAGTCATAAAATATGGTTATATCATGAAAGAACAGGGAAACAGGTATATTTATACTTTTGAAGAGGGAGGAAAGGAAATGGCGGACCTTCTGGGTGGCAAGGGAGCAGGTCTTGCAGAAATGAAAAAGCTGGGACTAAACGTTCCTGATGGTTTTATCATTACAACCAAAGCATGCATTGCCTATCAGAAGAGTAATAAGATGCCTGAAGGTCTAAATGGTTCCATAAAAGAAAACATGAAGGTTCTGGAAACAAAGACAGGAAAGGGTTTTGGTAGCGATAAAAATCCCCTACTTGTTTCAGTGAGATCAGGAGCACCCATTAGCATGCCTGGAATGATGGATACCATTCTGAATGTGGGTTTGAATGATAGATCTCTAAAAGGACTTACTGAATCCACTAAAAACAGAAGATTTGCCCTGGATTCCTATAGAAGGTTAAAGCAAATGTTTGGAACTGTTGTCTATAACCTGCCCCATGACGAGTTCGAGGAAATTATTCAGGAAAAAAAGGAAAAGTATGGAAGGAAAAATGATACCGATTTGAAGGCTGATGAACTGGAAGAGATAGGAAAGGAATTTGATGAAGTATACAAAAAACACGGGAAGACCTTTCCACAGGATCCTGAAAAACAGCTGTTTCTGTCCATAGAAGCAGTTTTTAATTCATGGAATTCACCAAGGGCTATTGCATATAGGGAGATCAATAAAATAAGCAATGATCTTGGAACAGCTGTTAACATCGTAAGCATGGTATTCGGTAACACAGGTAATAATTCAGCAACCGGTGTTGCGTTTACCAGAAACCCCAACACTGGAGAAAAAGAACTTTTCGGCGAATACCTTCTGAATGCACAGGGTGAGGATGTTGTAGCAGGAATAAGAACACCGAGAAAAATTTCAGAGCTAGAGAAACAGCTACCTGATGCTTACAAAGACTTTGTTAAATCAGCGGAAATCCTTGAAAAAAATTACAGAGACATGCAGGATATGGAATTCACAATTGAGAATGGGAAATTCTTCATGCTGCAGACAAGGAATGCTAAGAGAAGTGCAAGGGCCACTGTGAGGATAGCTGTTGAGATGGCAAAGGAAGGATTGATAACTATGGAAGAGGCAGTTCTAAGAGTTTCACCCGAAACCCTCGATATACTATTCCATCCACAGGTTAAGAAGAGCGGAAAGGAGAAGGTTTTGGGACATGGACTTGCTGCCTCACCGGGAGCAGCCATAGGACAGATAGTATTTTCATCAGACAGGGCTGTGGAACTTTCCAGGAATAAGGTTAAGGTAATTCTGGTAAGACCAGAAACCACAGCAGATGATGTGAGAGGAATGTCCGTATCTGAGGGATTCCTAACCCAGAAGGGTGGTATGACATCACATGCGGCCGTCGTCTCGAGAGCCATGGGTAAACCTGCCGTGGTTGGTGTGGAATCTATGAAGGTTAATGTCCGAGAAAGGTCTCTCACCATAGATGGAACCATTCTGAGAGAAGGTGATATTATAACTGTTGATGGTACCAATGGAGAATTCCTTCTTGGTGTTACAGATCTCGAGGAGTCTCAGGTAGGGGAGCACATAGAGGTTCTACTGAAGTGGTCTGATACATACAGAAAATTAGGTATAAGATCCAATGCCAATACTCCGGAGGAGGCAATTATTGCCAGGAGAAATGGTGGTGAGGGAATTGGGCTGGCCAGAACAGAGAGGATGTTTCTTGGTGGTGACAGAATAGAAATAATGAGATCTATGATTATGAGCAAAAATGCTGAAGACAGGCAGTTCAATCTCACAAAACTGCTTCCAATGCAGATTTCAGATTTCACAGAATTCTTCAGGACAATGGAGGGGTTCCCGGTGATCATAAGATTACTTGATCCGCCCCTGCACGAGTTCCTGCCAGATAAGGAGGAGGTGCTGAACAGGATATACTCACTGAAAATTAAAATGATAAAGGCAAACGAACTGAAAGAAATCGACGAGCTAATGACAGGTATAAATCGCGAGAATGAGATGCTGGGTGTTATTAGGTCGCTGGAGGAATTCAATCCAATGCTTGGATTCAGGGGATGCAGACTTGGCATAAGCTTCCCTGAGATTTATGAAATGCAGGTAAGGGCGATCATAAGGGCTGCAATAAACGTAATTAGCGAAGGAAAGAAGATCATACCTGAAATAATGATACCCCTCGTTGGCACGGAGAGAGAATTATCGATTCTAAGGGAGAGATTGGAGAAGGTGGCTCTTGATGAAAAAGGTCACTACAATATCAGCTATAAATTTGGAACGATGATTGAGATACCAAGAGCCTGTGTGGTCGCAGATAAAATCGCTGCTTATGCTGATTTCTTTTCCTTTGGCACAAACGATCTGACTCAAATGACATTCGGTTACAGCAGAGACGATGCGGAGGGAAAATTCATGGCAAAATATCTCGAAGAGAAAATAGTACCAAATGATCCATTCAGGACTGTGGATGCCGAAGGTGTGGGCGAACTAATGAAGATGGCCGTGGAAAGAGGAAGAAAGGGAAACAAAAACCTTGAAATTGGGATATGTGGAGAACAGGGAGGAGACCCTGAGACAATAGAATTCTGCCATAAGATTGGACTGGATTATGTTTCGGCTTCTCCATACAGGATTCCAATTGCAAGATTATCAGCAGCCAGGGCAGCCTTGAAGGATAAGAAGAAATGAGAAATAGATTTAATTTTCTTCAATTTCTCTCAGGAGATCACATCCACGATCTGAGAGAAATGTGTCAATATTCATTGTCCTTAAAACATTTAGTTCCTTTTTATCATTTATAGTCCACGGAATTATTTTCTTTCCCAATCTATTAAGTTCACTGTATTCTGGATAACTTAGCAAAGAAAACTGAGGGAGAATGCAATCTATAAATCCTGGCACCTTAGATTTCAGCATACTATCCAGCATAATTCTGGTTTCCTCACCTATGTCCAGTCCCGTTCTATAATTAAGGTTCATCTCCTTCATTTCCCTTATGGCCACGACGTCAAAGGATATCAGGATTAGATTCTCCTTGCTGAAATTCTGCAGGATGTTATGAAGTGCGGTCTCGAGACCCTCGTTTATCCTGTTCCCAAATTCATCCCTTGTCTTAAGTTCTATAAATATCTTCAAATCCTGGAATTTCTTCAGCACATCTCCAAGTAGAGGTATCTTCTGATCACTTTCCAGTAAATTAAGTTTAGAAATCTCTGAATACGAATAGTCGCTGACAGAGCCTTCAGCACCGGTTACCCTTTTAAGCGTAGAATCATGGAAAACGACAATCTTGCTATCTTTAGTGATCTGTACATCAAGTTCTATGCCATATAAACCGCAGTTTTTCGCCTGCTGGAACGATTTCATGCTGTTCTCAGGAAACGAATCAGGTACTCCTCTATGACCAATGATGTTGAATCCCATTTTTACCTAAATCCGTATGCAGTTAAAACATTTTATCCTGACTGGATATTTCCCCTGCATGCAGGATGCAATCACTCCACCCTTTAACAGAGATACAAGAGAGATTTGGATCAACACTCAGGATCAGGATATTTACGATGTTGCCATAATCGGTGGAGGCATTACTGGTGCAGGTGTGGCTAATATACTTTCCGAGAATGGTGTTAAAGTTATCTTACTTGAACGAAATGATTTTGGTTCTGGGACCAGTTCCGGGTCTTCCAAACTCATACATGGCGGATTAAGGTATCTTGCAGAATTTAGATTTCGCGAAGTTAAAACTTTACTC
This sequence comes from Thermoplasmata archaeon, assembly GCA_021835265.1. The sequence continues at coordinate 8,668 of JAKBQK010000275.1, read as the reverse complement.
AGGGAAAGAGATTATCTGGCAAGAAACACGAATATAGTGAAATATATGAATTTCAGGATATTGATAGATCCATATTCGTGGAAAAAAAGGACTATGAGAGCAGGACTTTTTATCTATAATATTTTGAGCAAACGAATAAGTGTTCCCAGAATGTCGAGAAATAATGGAGAGTATGGAAAGGAAGTCGCTGGATATTTCATCTATAGAGATGCTTTCTCCGATGACTGCAGATTGACCATATATAATATTGTATCTTCAGTAATTCACGGGGCAAAGTGCTTAAACTACTGTGAAGTTCTTAATGCCACCCCTACTGGAAATTTGGTTGAACTAAGGATAATGGATAGAGTTAAGAATAGCGAATTCAATGTTAGAGCACGGATTTGTATAAATGCGGCTGGTCCCTGGTCGGGTCAGGTTTATAGAAATCTGGAAAAAGGTAATAATGTTAATCTCAGGCTAAGTAAGGGGATTCATATTGTTGTGCCTCATGAAAGGGCTCCAACCACAGATGCCATAGTTTTCAGAAGTCATCTGGATAGGAGACAGATGTTCATAATACCCAGAGGAGAAGTTACGATTATTGGCACAACGGATAATTTTGTTGATGATCCTAATGATTTCAATATTTCAGAGAGAGATGTGGATTACATAATTCAGAGTGCTAGGCGCATTTATAAGGACCTGGAAAAAAATGATATAAGCTATTCCTTTGCTGGAATAAGGCCCCTGTATGGGAATGGAGATAATCCTGGGTCCATATCAAGAGGTTTAACTGTGAAGTATGACAAGTATTTCATTAACATATTTGGTGGAAAACTGACAGATTACAGATCGGCGGCCAGGAAAGTCGCAAAAATATACGAAAAACTGAGTGGTAGAAAAATCAATTTAAAAAACATGCCGGTAATTGATTATGAAAGACCTGATCTAAATGGAAAGGATCTTTACAGGTATGAAATGGAACACGAATGCGCAATGTTTTCAGAAGATATTATAAGAAGAAGGGAAGCTTTTGATGTTTATAGGGTAGACAGGGGAGCAACTGAACAGGAAATTATAGATGAAATGATGAAAAATGGTAGTAAATCTATCTAGTTCTGAAACTTACGAACTATAAGGAAATAGAGGGAGATTTTTTTCAAATAGTCTGTATGATAGTTGTGTTGACTACTATTATATACCTAGTTTTGAAATAGTTGATAGTTTGGAGGCTCAGAAACAACCCTTATGTCATGAGGATGACTTTCTGTTAATCCATTATTGGTTATTCTCACAAATGATGTTTTCTGTTTCAGTTCCTGAACGTTCCTGCATCCTGCATAACCCATACCTGCCCTTATTCCACCAGAAAGCTGATACACTACCTCTTCTACCTTTCCTCTATATGGCACAGCACCCTCAACACCCTCGGCCACAAACTTACTTCCCGAAAATTTACCGTATCTGTCAGAGCCTTTGCTAAGGGCCCCCATAGAACCCATTCCTCTGTAGGTTTTATATTTTCTCCCGTTAATTATCATTTCGTTTCCCGGGCTTTCGTCTGTACCTGCTAACAAAGAACCGAGCATAACGCAATCTGCGCCTGCAGCTATTGCCTTCACTATATCTCCGGAAAACCTAATTCCACCATCTGCGATAACCGGTACACCAAATTCAGAGGCAACATCCGCTACATCCCCAATGGCTGTTATTTGCGGAACGCCGATACCTGCAACCACCCTTGTTGTGCATATAGAACCTGGACCAATACCTACTTTCAGACCGTCCACTTCGCAGGAAATCAGATCTTTTGCTGCATCTGCTGTTGCAATGTTTCCCACCACAATATCTACCGATAATTCCTTTTTCAGTTTTTTTATGGCTGTCAGTACGTTTTCATTATGTGCATGTGCAGTGTCAATAACTATAACATCAGCACCTTCTTTCTCCATAAGTGTTGCCCTATCGATATCAAAAGGACCTACTGCTGCACCTACCATCAGCTGACCTTTATCATCTCTGGAAGCCAGAGGAAATTTGTGTCTTGTAGTTATGTCTTTTGAAGTTATCAATCCAACAACCTTGTGATTTTTATCAACCAGCGGAAGCTTTTCTATTCTGTGATCATAAAGGATTTTTCTTGCGTCTTCAGGGTCTATATTGTCCTCAGCAAAGACCACGTCTTTTGTCATGATTTCTTTTACCTTTCCCTCTTTCCTTTCAGAAAATTCCATGTCTCTTTTTGTAACAATACCAACAAGTTTTTCTCCAACAACAACTGGAAATCCAGCTATTCCCTTTGTCTCCATTATATTTCTTGCAACACTAATTGGAGTTTCCTGATCTATGGTGTGAACGTTTCTAATTATAAGGGATTCTGCTCTCTTTACCCTCCTAACCATGGTTGCTTCTTCATTTCTTGACATGTTTCTGTGAATAATTCCTATTCCACCGATTCTTGACATTGCTACGGCCATTTCCCATTCAGTCACGGTATCCATTGGAGAAGATATGATGGGAGTGTTGAGTTTAATACGCTTTGAAAACACACTTTTTATCTCTGTTTCTCTTGGTTCAATAGGTGATCTTCTTGGCATTACAAGTACATCGTCAAAAGTTAATCCGTCCTTTGCTTTAGAAAGTTTTTCTGTATACATGTTGGAGTTAGAAAATATGAATATTTAAAACTTTATAAACTTATACAAGGTTTCCTTCTCGCTTTACTAATATTACAAAGAAGAAGGCTATTTTCTAATAGAGTTCTCATCAATATTTTCAAGGAATATGTCATCACTGATTTCATCATAATATTTCATAAAAGTAAGGATTTCTTTTTTCATCAAATTGTTCAGATCGTATGTGAGAGAGTTATAGTATTCGGTCAGGATGCTCTTTTCCAGATTGTGTTCTTTTGATATTCTTTCTAAATCCCTGGTTATTGTCCACCTTGGAATATTCTTCAACTGAACTAAATTTTCATCATATTCCCTGCCATTAAGACTAACAGTTACAGCATAAATTGAATGCATATTGAACAGCTTGGATATCATATGGGTAATGTCAAATATAATCTTTGTATCAGTTCTATATATGTCAAGAGCTCTGTTACCTATTACCAGAGCAAAATCTTCTTCCTTTAGTAAATCACCAACGGAGTTGTTCCTGCTTCTTATTAGCTCAGACCCCGGATACAGTCTTTGGAGGATGAGTTTCAGAAAGAATGCTGTAGTTTCTGTTTCAGATGTTACTGCAATTCTCATTCCTGGAAATGGATCACTACCATTTGATATGAGTAGATTTGAATCTGATTTGCCCTTGCCAGATATTGTAGGCCCATCAACAAGCACCAGTGATTTCCTGTTCTTGAAGTAGTCAATGAGTGAGATCATTGCATAATCTACTTTTCCATCTAACAGGTCTCTAAGATTACTCCTTGTATCACTACGGGAAACTTCAAATTTTTCTCTAGCAAGATAGTCCAGTGGATCACTGTGTATTAGATTAATTAACCTTAAACTGTTCAAAAGTACCCCTTCAGGTTGTAGAAAGTATCTCTTTTTGCTGGTATTTTACCTATTTCTGATACAAGTCTTCCTAGCTCTTCAACAGTGGTCATTTCGTGCCTATTTGTGGCACCGAATATCTTTTCACTTATGGCCGTTCCAACCAGATCGTTTCCACCTCCAGTAAGTGCCATCTGTCCTATTCCCTTGCCCATTGATACCCAGTATACACTAATATTTCTCATCCACTTTCCCATTATCATTCTTGCTAGTGCTATTACCTTTAGATCCTTCTCACCAGATGCAGGTCCTGTTACTTTTCCCATCTTCAGTAGAGGTGTATTCTCAGGACTGAACTTCAATGGAATAAATGATAAGAAGCCGCCTGTTGTTGCCTGTAGATCTCTTAGCCTGACCATGTGATCTATTATGTGACTCCAGTTTTCAACACTTCCATATGTCATTGTGGAGTTTCCCTTGATTCCCATTTCGTGAATGATCTTTGCATCCTCTAGCCACTTTTCACCGCTGATCTTTTCACTTGTACTCATTATTTTCCTGATCTCTGAATCAAATATTTCAGCACCACCGCCTGTATGTGCTTCCATTCCAGCATTATGAAACCTCGTTACAGTTTCCCTGAGTGAGTTGCCTGTTGTTCTTGCAATGAAGTCGATCTCCGGAATAGTAAGCGCTTTAAGAGTTGCCTCTGGCATATATTTTTTAACCGTTCTGAATACATCTTCGTAATATTCCATCGGAAGATAAGGATTGAAACCTCCAACAATATGAATTTCAGTTGGATTATACTGTCTTGCTTTTTCAAGTTCTCTTTTAATATCTTCTATAGACAGTTCATATCCCTTATCGGTCTTTCCCTTAATTTTAGCTGGTACATAAAAAGCACATATGGGACAACTGGCAGCGCAATAATTACTATAGTTAATATTGTATGATACGGCAAATGTTACTGTATTACCGACCTGATAATCTGTAAGGTTGTCCGCCATGGACATTAATTCCTGCATGTTGAATTGCTCCAGTAATTCGGCTCCCTCCTGACGATTCAGTTTATGACCTGCTTTCAGAAGATCAATCCAGTAATCCTGAGCATAAGAATTAATCATGATAATCATAGATTACTTGGTATCAAATAAAATTTTTTTAAAATAAATTGTATCTAGTTTAGTTTTCAATTTTTATAGAAAATTTTAGTCAATATGAATTTAGAATTAAAGTGATAACACAAGGGGTATTCCGAAACATTTAATCAATCTTTAACCGGGTTCTTATGAACAATACTGTAAAACTTTATCTGGTTACTTCATGTGATTTTAGATTTTTCGCTTTAAGAGAGTTGGTTAAATCATTCACAGAAATCTTAAATTCAATAAGGAATCAAAAGATAGGTAATTGCATTATTTAATTTGATATCCAGTCATTTTAGCAATTTTATTTTTAAAAATAACTTTTAAGTTACTATGATAATAATATTTACAATTGTTTATAACCTCCAGTTCAATTCTAAATTTATGATATCAATTGAAAAGTCTCAGATGGATTCAATTTCAGAGAGGGCCATAAGAGGAGAAATTCTTGATCGGGATGAAATTGCATATCTTTACGATGAGGTTGATATAAAAACGCTTGGTATTCTGGGTAGGAAGATTACTGACTCTATTACAGGACGGCAGGTTTCCTTTGTATCCAACATGATCCTAAATTACACCAACATCTGTAATGTGAGATGTAACTTCTGTGCATTTTACAGAACAGGGATGGAAGAGGATGCGTATACCATGAGTGCAATTGATGTTGCCAAGAGGGTTAAAACATTCAATGACAGTTATGGGATTCGGCAACTTCTTATACAGGGAGGCGTAAATCCTGAACTCAGCCTGGAATATTACACAAATCTGTTCCGGACAATAAAACAAATGGTGCCTGAAATTGGAATAAATGGATTATCCACCTCTGAAATTTCTTACATTTCTAAGAAGGAGAAAATGAGTGTGGAGGATGTCCTCGTTGCATTGCGCGAAAGTGGATTGGAGACAATTCCTGGTGCCGGCGCTGAAATATTCGCAGATGATGTAAGGAAGATACTGAGAAGACCACCACACAGTGGACAGCAATGGCTTGATGTTATGGAGACTGCTCACAGAATAGGCATAAAGACAAGCTCTACCATGATGTTTGGTCATGTTGAAAATAGTTATCACAAGGCAGATCATCTTCTATCATTGCTTAAGTTACAGTTAAAATACAATGGGTTTCTTTCTTTCACCCCATGGAATTTTGAACCAGGAAATACAGAACTTGAGAGAGAAGGTTTAGTTACCAGCAGGGTTGGTGGAGAAGAGGTTCTAAGAAATATTGTCATATCAAGAATAGTGCTTAACAGGCACATCCCAATAATTCAGTCCTCATGGCTCACCAATGGAGTTGAAATGGGTCAAATTGCCCTAATGTTTGGGGCAAATGACTGGGGAGGCACCATATATGATGAAAGGGTTATTCCAGCCACAGGTAAACAGGTAGGTAATCTCAGAAAAGAAACTATTATACGATCAATAAAGAGTATTGGTATGATCCCTGTAGAAAGAGATAACAACTACAAGATAATAAAGACATACATCTGAACTGGCATGAGTTATACTATTAAGGTAAATCCTCAGGATTTTATTGTTGAGGAGATACCAAATGATTTAAAGCGAGTTGAAAATGGAAAATATACTATATTAAAAGTAGTTCTGACAAACTGGGAAACAAACCACTTTGTTACGCATCTTGCCAGATATCTTGGCATGAGCAGGAAACGTATTACATTTGCCGGTACCAAGGACAAAAGAGCCATAACTACTCAATATTTCTGCATAAATGGATCCGTTAATGCTGATCAGATAAGAATTAAGGATTGTGAGGTGGAAGAATCCTTCTATGTTGATAAACCACTCAACCTTGGAGATCTAAAGGGTAACAGATTCGAGATCAGAGTATCTGATTCTGAAATGATAGTTGAAAATGCTGCTAAAAGGATCGATGAGATATCTAGAAATAAAGGTTTCTGGAACTTTTTTGGCATTCAACGATTTGGAACCATAAGGTATAATACTCACAAGGTGGGAAGGGAAATTGTAAAAAATGGCATAGAGAATGCGGTTAAAGAGTATCTCTTCGATCCAGAGATAGATAATGAGGATTTTAGAGTAAAACTTGGAGAAAACTGGGATTATGCATCTGGGCTCAAGAATTATCCTGAACATCTACAGTTTGAGAGGGCACTCATGTCGGAACTCGTTTCAGGGAAAAGCTATGATCAGAGTTTTGATTCTCTGCCTAAAAGCCTGAGAATAATGTTTATACACGCCTATCAATCATATCTATTCAATAAAATTCTTAATTATAGGAAAGAATTAACGGAAAATCCATTTGAGATATTCTCAGGAGATTTTATCAGCCCAGTGGATGAGTTTTACAACATAGACGAGGATAAGATCATACTGGTCAACGAATTCAACATTGAAAGAATGCAGGATTTGGCCAAAGCAGGTAAGATTGCCCCACTTGCCCCACTAATTGGGACCGAAACAAAAAACCAAGATGGAATTCCTGGAGATATTATAAGGAGAGTAATGATTGAAGATGATCTGAAATTTTCAGACTTCAAAATAGAAAAGAAAAATGAGCTTTCTTCTAAGGGGAACTATCGTAGTATTGGGTTTAGACCAATTAATTTCAGCACCAACGGAACAGGTCTACTAAAATTTTCACTGGGAAGGGGGATTTATGCTACATCCCTCCTCGATCAGGTTTTCAAATCAGATTAAACCGACTTTCTGTAATTCCTTTTTGACCTTTATTACTGCCTGTTCAATCTCGCTTTCTTCCTTTGCCCCTGTGCACACTACCTTTCCTGAACCGAAAAGAAGCAGTACTACTTTGGGTTCTTCAACTCTGTATACAAGACCGGGAAATTGCTCTGGTTCGTATTCCACATTTTCAAGACCAAGGGACATTGCTATCTGTGTAAGGTTCAGATCTGCCTCAAGATCGTATACCGCTACGATATTCTGAACCACTATCTCTGGAGAATCATAAACTTCTATCCCGGCCTTTTTCAGGGTAGAGATAATTGTCTGAATGGTCAATCTTACATTAGTAAGATTTTTTGCTCCTGTACAATTTACTTTTCCGCTCCTGAAAATCAGGACAGCAGTTTTAGGTTCCTTCAATCTGTAAATCAATCCTGGAAACTGTTCTGGCTCATATTCTGACCCTTCCAGTGCCAATGCTATTTTGCTCAGATCGAGGTGTTCAGCCAGTGATGTTGATGCGACTATGTTCTCGATGTTGATTTTTTCTCTTTCACTCATAAAAACCAAATCTCTTATATTTAAACTATATATAAAGATAACATTTTTTATACTATGACAATCAAGGATGATATGACATCTTGTTTTTTATTCGTATTGCTAGGAAGCTCAATTAATTTTTAGCAGTAGTTCTATATTGAAGTTTGTTATAGTATGCATTACATATGAGCGATGTGAAAAAAACAGATAATCCTGTGCGCGTCGATCTTGCGATCTTAAATGATACTAAAGGTGTTCTGAAGTTAACAGATGAGGGTCTTATATATACCCCAAGAAAGGGTGATCAGATAAGGGTACCTATAGAGAATATAGATCATTTGTCCTACAAAAAAACTGCAATGACAACATCCACCTTGTACATAAATGATATGCAAATCACAGTGTGCAGAGCTCATTTATGGGCAGCAGACATAAAAAGACTAAAGGATAAAAATGGAGTAAAGTCATAGAACTTACATATTGAGAGCGTCTCTGGCAACCTCAGACATCATTGATGGATTCCATGGTGGTTCCCAAACGAGCTCTACATCTGCCATTTCAACACCGGCCATGTTTTCTACTATTTTTTGGACTTCAGATAGAATCCAGGGAGTTACAGGGCATGTTGGTGCAGTCATAGTCATTTTTATGTAAACATTATCTTTGTTGATCTGGACATCGTATACTAGACCTAGATTAACCACATCCATTCCTATTTCAGGGTCCTCTACAGCCTGAAGGGCTTCTAATATTTCTTCTTTGGTAACCATGTTATCGTTTAAACATTAAATTCACATTAATATGTCTATTGTTTTTTTATACCGATTG
>JAKBQK010000429.1 GCA_021835265.1 Thermoplasmata archaeon | reverse complement strand
CAACAAGCTGATCTATGCCGTCTACTGTACCATTCAGTAAGTACATCTTTTTGGCTTCCATAGAGGTCATTTATTTTTTCCATTCCGCCTAATCGATTAAAAATCTCAATTGGGTCAATCGGGAGATGTTCTTCAGTCTTTTTTAAGAATTTCTTGTAATCAACCACGCTAAGATCATTCAGGGTTGTTATATTTATATTTGCTTATCATGAGGGCATGGCGCCTAAAATAATCCACTAGCACCAAAGAAAATACAAAAACCAGGTTTTAAGAGCAAGGTCTATTTTTAAGGAGATGTTTTAATTTAATTTCAGTTGATTTTACCCGTTGGTATCGAAGCAATGGTGAGGCTAAGTCAATATTTTAGAAGAAATAATGTGTTAATGGTATTGCTGATCTTTATGAAGAGTAAGGAGATAAGGTTCCTGTGATACAAGCACAAAGGGAACAAAGATTTGACCAATTGACATACAGTATAGGGTCAAAAAACTTAGTAAAAGGTTCGATTAATTGAAGTAATTCATAGGTCAGTTAGGAACTAACCCGCAGATTAGGATTTAAGACGTTCAATCAGATAATTTGAATAAGAATTTTCCTACAGGAAAGAAACTTCCGACCGAAGCTACGGTCTTAAAGCATGATAAATTATATTGAGCAAATCTCTATTTCCGTTCTCAGCTATAACTTTTCATTTTACGCTTTTATAAAGTTCTATATTTTTTTCAGCATTTCTCGCAACTAATTAATTTTCACCTGGCTCATTGAGTTACCCTTAATTAAACAATCAACAGTTTCTTTTATCTGTTTGAGAAGAAGTAAAATAGAATCCATTTCTTGCCTTAAGAAAAAAATTTCTTTGACAGGATCGTATCCACGTGAAACTGCAAGCATCAAATTGTTATACGCAACAGGGCCTAGACTCATCTTAAAATTGCGCAGGTTTTCATAATCGTTGATTCCCGTTACTGGATCAACCGCTTCAACTTCAGGTAATCCGGTCGATCTGTCCAGAACAAACTTAAGCTTGCCGGTATGGGGTTCTCTAACAACATAATATGGTCTATTTCGGAGCATGTATATTGCCCCCTGGTCCTGTTCATCCGCTATTTCCATGGTTAGAATTTCTGCTACGATTATGCCCTTGTCATCCCTGCGAAACTTAATTTTGGGATGTAATCTTCTCAATATATTTTCCAATTTATCTAGATCAGGCTCAACAAGTTGCCACGCTCTATCTAGGATGTCTATGGTTTCGTCAAAGTGAGAACCAGTTGCCTTGATCCCATAGATTATGCAGCTCTTAGTAGTAACAAAAGCTCTAAAGTTCTGAAATGTCAGATCGATTTTATACCAGTTTGACATTTTTACAATATTAGCTGGATAATTTTTCATGCTGACCGGCATAGTGAGTTGTTCAAGGTTCAGGGTATTTTTCAGAGGTATTTTGTATCTTAAATTATGTATCCTCGTCTTCCCAGGGAAGGGATCATTCTTACCTCTTTTGTTAATTATTGCATCCCCTGTCTGATCAGAACCGTTAACAATGGATCCTGAAAAACTGTGTAGCAAATTTCCGGTAGCACTATTTCTTTCGGCAAAACTTGTTTCTCCACGATTTTGGTTGCTTTCCTTCATGAAAGCTTCAAAAGCAGACCTAATTATCTGATAATTCCCTGTAGCATCCTTGATTACTAAACCCGAAGGTAAAAGTGCTCGCAAAATTCTATTTCGTACAGCTATGTGTGACATGCCTATTGCTTTTCCAATTTGTCTTATCCCAATGCGCTGACTCAATAAGTCTAAGATTTGCAGGTTGACAAGGTCCATTGGGTCGCTCGATGTCATTTCCTTTAGACCTCGTTCAAACTAATCGTATCATCGGTAACTGGGAAAGTGGTAACGAACTCTCTCAAATAGTCACCAAATCCTGAAGGTTCAAAGAGCCTTGAGGTTAACAATATAAAATTCTGTGTTTCATTAAGATCTTCCCTTTGGTAACTCTCCTCCTCCCTTAGACACTCTTCAACCAGTATGGGTTTCATCGATGAAGCAATCAAAAACGAGCTTTGGTAGGTAAATGGACAAAGTAAGCTCATTCTAACCGTCTTTCACAGCAGACAAAAGGGCTTTTGCTAGAGTAATGAAGGAATCTGGAGTTAAATAATCGGGTTGGCCAATCAATATCGATGAGACTTTGCTATTTGGGTATTTTAGTATGTAATTCTCTTTTAGTTTTCTAATCTCGATCATTTTCTACCTTTGCCTTCTTAACGATTAGCGATTGGTTTTTGTCATCAAGAAAAATGGATAACTTCTGTCCCTGTTTTGCTTTTATATTTACTAAAAATGCTCTAGGCACGGCCAACTGCATTCCGCCATTAGGTTTAATCCGCACTTTCCTTGTTGTCAAATATACAAGCATAATGGGCTAATTCTTTTCAACAACAATTACTTTTTGAAATAGTATTTCCAATATAAATATTGAAATTAATTGGATATTTATCTAATAAAAAATAAAAAAAAATTAGCAAAAAATAATATATTGCTACACGCATCTGGATTTTCATAGATATGTCCAAGACCAACAGGATTATTAGAGGTCATGCTGGCAGAATACCGAATAATAGGAGTAAAACCGGTATTCAGGTAGAAAGCTATTTGGAAGATTTTGTCAAGAAAAGAGGTATTTGTACCAGTGGTGATGTCGTAAAAGAAGGAATGATACATTTCAGGTTATCTAGGTCCCAAGTTTACACTGTATGGAATAAAGTCAAAATGAATAATGTTATAAGAGCAACAGAAGAAGAACTAAAACAGTACGGCATATCCACTATTAAAGGTAATACAACCTACTGGATACACATTAATAGCAGCAAAATCCGTGAGGAATTCAGGGAATTGATATTAGCTTTATCTAGGTCTACCACAAAAAGCCAATTCTTGGGCTTGCTCGGCGAACTTGGCGAAGACAGGTTTCAAGTTTTTTTAAAAAATGGTCCAGTAGACGGCATAGATCAGCTTGTTGGTCTCTTGATGTTAATGCTTCACAAGGATTGCCCTGTGGGAGTTTCTAAAAAATACGGGCTTACCAAATTGGAAATCAACTTCTCAGAAATAACCGAATACGCCCATGTAGTCGCAAACTATCTTAAGAAAATGCATCCGTCTGGGTATATGAGCAGTATGTACCGTCAACAATTCCTTTCAATATTTAACGAGGAACTCGAAAAATCAGTGGTTGAAAATATGACTGTATCAAGCGTTTATGAACTTCTGAAACACATATCTTTCATCGTAAGCGATATCGACAATGAACTATTCAACGAAGCAATATTCTTATCTTTTAAGCAGAATCTGACTGCGGACGAGTTTAAATTTGATAAAATTTATGGTGGTATCCACAATCTCATACAACTTATCTCTGAACTTACGAAGGAAAGTGGCAAAAAGAAGCTTCAATATAAATTTTGGAGATATATGTGGCAAATTTTACTTACTTCGTTTGACAAGATCCCAGCAGAAGAGTTGAATAATGTGGAAAGAGAAAAAATTGCAATTACCGTCAACAGCATATCAAGTCTAAACACTCCTAATGGCCCAAACGGATTCAACGAGATTCGCATTCTTATTGACGGACTCAGGAAATTGTGTGAGTAATAGTATTAAAACTAGTTTGACAATTTCAAAACGGCAATTTCATTACTGCTTTTCCGTTTGGCAATGAAGCCTGGAACTCATATCCCTTATCAAGGTAACTTCCTATCTCACTAATATCAATGAGGCGCTGCTTAGAGCCATTTCCAGTCATTGCACCTGTAACCTTGTCCCTCAGGAGTTTCTGGAAACCTTCATTATCCAATTCGGCCAGATCAATCTTGTCTATTTCTTTCTGTTTGTACCCTACTGCTAGAAGTAACTGTTGTTGTAAATAAGTTTTGGCCTCGTTTTCCGAAGGTTCCGAGACCCTGGTTTCAAGAAACTTAGTGCACTTTCTGTAGGATTCTCTCATCTCTTCGATAATTTCCTGAGGCAATCTCTTATTTGTTGAGTATCTTGCTTCAATGTCGCCCTTGTGACCCATTATGAACTGTCTCCAGGGATGAGAGATTAATCCTTTTGATTCGGCAATATCCAGTGCTGTTGCGAAGTACGCTCTCAACACATATGGTCGTAAATTTAGGCCAGCAAGAACAATAGCTTCCCTAATGTCTCGTGTAACCAAAGGCGTTCTGAGAAATTTATTTTTCTTCACACCCCTAGTGTCAAGCTGCAATAATGGTGAGTCATAATTTATATCCTCACCATCCCTTATCCTTTCCATTAAGTATTCTTGTAAATAAGTAATTCCTTCCTCAGGTATAAAAGTAAAATATTGGTTTCGAGACTTGCTCAAATTCTTCCGAATTGTTAAAAGGGCAGGTATCTTATCTATCTTAAGGTCAGAGCCAGTTATATTTAATCCGCTAATATCGCTTAATTTAATTCCATCTTTGCCTTCATAGTCCCCGAGGGATTCTGGTCTCAGACCACAAAATGCCATAAAAGCAGCAGCTACTCTCCCTCGAGAGGTTGATTTTCTAAATATTCTGGCTAGCTCATCCTTGGAAGGTACTCTCTCATTTACTAGAGTTGGAGTATCGTTTTCACCTTGAATATTTACTTTGATCGTATAACTGATATCGTTAAACCTGACCCAACTCAACAAAGTCTTCTTGAATTTTAGGATATAACCACCCGTTTTACCGTCAGATTCCATTTTTCGAACAAAGGTCAAAAATTGTTGTTTGAGTTTTCCTGTTTTTGCAAGAATACTTAATGGAAAGGATAA
>JAKBQK010000462.1 GCA_021835265.1 Thermoplasmata archaeon | reverse complement strand
ATAGATGAAATTATGTCCCTTAATGCAGGAAAAGGCAGCCTTCCAGGTGAAAAGACCCAGCTTGCGTCCATATCCGAAGGGTCTGTCTTCCAGATTTTCTTATTATACGGTTCTAAATATTCCGAGCCCATTGAATCTCCAAAAAAACCATAAATCCAGTCCCTGAATGTAACGGGTGACCAATCCGGATGTGTAGCATTGTGTAACATCGCCGCTATGATATCTGTACCAATTTTTGCTCTAGATTCCCGATCCAACACATACATTCCATTTTCAAATGGGTATGGAACATAAGTTCCTCTAAAGTGTATGAACGCGTTTCTTTCAAGTTTGCGAACATTTCCGTCAAGAAAATTTACGATTTTATCAAGAATTCTTTGATTCGAACTAAACAGAATGTGAGGTCCACCAGTATCAAATGTAAACCCATTGATGATCTCGGAATGTAAAAGTCCACCTAAGTCTCCATCCTCTGATTTCTCAAGAATTCTAATTTTTGAATCTGGGAATTTGATTGCCAGTTCATATCCGCACAATAAACCTGCCCAACCTCCACCGAGGATTGTATATTCTGCTGATTCCATAACCCTAAATCGATTTACATGCTAATAATAGTTCCAATGGCCGTTTGCCGTATAACTATTGTTATACAGCATGTTATTCAGTTACATTGCTCAAATTAATTGTTTCAAATCCTGTTTGTTCATGTTATTGTATAGAAACCTTATAATAAACTAGGGTATGACGATTTGTTGCATATGGAATCCAAAAAGAAGAAATTGGAGAGAAATATTGAGTTTTTTACAAAGGAAGACCCAATTGGTAAAATAGTCTATGAGAGACTTGAAAAATTTTAATTTTTATTTTTTTATGACTTTCGAGGCTAAAGATATTTTATCTATCCATGAAAAACTTCTCGGCTCCCATAGAATAGAATCTGGCTATAGGAATAAAGGAACCGTGTATTCAATATTTGAAAAAACTAGACTTCAATTATGGGTTAGAGTTATATCCTACTGCCACTAAGAAAGCCGCTGTATTGTTCGAAGGAATAATAAGACTTCACCCATTTATCGATGGAAACAAAAGGACCGCTTTGGCAGTAGCACAAGAATTTCTGGTAGAAAACAACTTAATTTTTCTGATTCCGATTACCGCAGTCCATTTTACAGAGTTCAGCTTAAGCCGTTCATGATTTAGTGTTGTTTTGTGAAACAAGTAAGTGAATGAACGACTTAAGCTCAATTTGATCTCTACTTTGATCTTCACCCATATAGATAAGGACGCCTTTCTTTATTCCAAATTTTTTGATAAAATACCTGAGGCCGGCAAAATATTCATCCCTGACCACCTTACTGGATTTTACTTCAACAGGTGTCATTTCTCTACCATCGAACAGGATACAATCAACTTCCTTGTTCCCCTCTCTCCAGTATCTGGTAGCACCGAGGGTGGTGATGGCCTTCGTTTCGACAATCTTTCCATATTCTATTGACGGAAAATCTGCAAGTGAGAGTGATATGTCGTATGGATATACCTTTCTGAGCTTTCTGGATTCGGAAAGCATGGAGGGCCTGTAGTTCTTCAGGATTCTTATCAACTTTGAGTATTCAAGAATACCTATATGCCGGTCAATTTCAGCCTTTCTTTTTCCAAAATTCTGACTTATCTTGTCCACGTTCAATATGATGCCGGGTTCCGAGAGAAAGTAGTCCAATAAGGAGAGGATCAATTGAATATCCACTTTTTCGAATTCTTCTGCTATATCCAGGGCAACAATCTTTGCAGTAACCGTTTCCCTGATGTATTCGCTTATGTTCCGCTGGCTCGACACATTAACAAGTTCAGGAAAAGGTTTTCGCATATATTCGTCCAACAAGTTCTTTAAATCAGGTATGATGAGCTGAACCTTATTGCTTGAACCACCGGACTTTATTGAATAATATTCCATAATTGAGAGAACAGGTATTTCCAGCGTAAAGTAGCGTCCAGCAAGATCATTGGCCGCATCTTTCTCCAGCTGCAGAGAAGCGGATCCAGTTACCACGAGCTTCAGGTGCGGAAAAAGATCATATAGAATCTTTATTTCAGAAGACCAGTTCTTGTGCTTCTGAATTTCATCAAGGAATACAGTCACCTTCTCATGCTTCCAGTCAACTTTGGTCAGGGACTGGTAAGTGTTAAGAACCTCTGTAATTTCCCCAAGTGAAAAATCGTAGGAAAAATAGACAAAACTTTCTGGCTTATCTGCTTGCAATAACTCGTCTATAACCTGATAAATTAGCGTTGACTTTCCAACTCGTCTCAAGCCGGAAACAATTACAACTCCTTGCGGTTGGATAACCAGCTGTCGAAGGTCATTGTATTGATCCCTTCTGAATTCCTTCTTAAGACCTGGATCAACTTTGCCTGTAAGCCACCACTGGTTCAAGAGCAATAAAGCCTCCTTCATTTGCATATTGTATAATATTGGGGTCGAATATTTAATGTATTCGTACACAATGGGTACCTATTCGAGAAAGGAAAAAAATAACGAAGAAAAGGCTTGGATTCATGGAGCGTCTCATTTATTCAGGTGTCAAGGATGGCTCAGTGGGGCCTTAGTCTCCCGCCTGTTCATTTCATATTTTGTCAGTGTTTTCCACGATCTCTGTAGCTATATGCAACGCAATTGGTAATAAACATGCCTCGACTAATATTCTACTATCTTAAAACACCAGAATCCGACAGGCGGTTAAACGAATTAATATCTTGAATTCATACAGGATTAAACTTACCCGAGAAATTGGTGAACCTTCTTGATATTTTCTTTACCTGGGCATTGACGATGGTCATAAATCGTTTTTAAAATAATGTAATATAATATACATAGATGGCTTCTTTTTATGACAACTATTCTGTTGTCAGTTAAAACGCCTATACTATACATATTAAGTAGCGTGTATACTGCAATACTAACTATCAAATAGCTATGCAAGAAGATACATACCATGAAGGTAAAAATTTACTCACCCACATCAGATGAGAAAGTTATAAGTTGAATAAAAAAATATTAGGGTAGCAAGAATACATCGAACCGGTTACTTATTACCTAAACTCCCACTAATTTAACCCTCAGGTATCATGTCCTTGAACAGGTCAACAATCTTTTCAACAATCCTCTCCATCTTTGACAGTTCAAAGAAGATCTAATTCGCGGACATCTTTCCCAGTAAGTTGTGCTCCTTCAGCACTTGCAGAATTTAGACAATTCCGAATATCCTCTTTTTTTCACTTCCCTTTGACTGTCAATCCGATTTTGATAGTTTTCTGGACGAAAAACTGGATCAGAATGTGATAATTACTATTATTTTGCCTCTTTTCTCTGGGTTTTCTTATACTTTTTTCGTATTTTTAGATAGCTACCGCTATCTTGCCCCTCTTTTTCATTGTGAGAAGGGATGCATTTCCGATGCGATCAGTGTGCCCGAGACGATGGCCTCAAGAGTTTTCTTCTTAATTCTAGCATAGGTTGATTCATTGAGATCCAAGTAGGGTAAAAGGCGTGGTTCAATATTTCCTATAGCTTTCACAAGAAGGTCAATATATGATGTTTTTCCACAACTGTCCAATAGATTCCTAAGACGTACGTAGTCTATGCTGGAATAGAAGACCAGGCCTGTTATATCTAGACGATCTTTTTGCCCCTTTATTGAGCTCTTCCTTTCGTCGAAGGCTCCAATTTTCAAAATCAAAAGTTCTTCAATTCTTGGTACTGTGATGTTCTCTATTATTACACTGTTATTTATCAAATCCTGAGGGGGTATAGATAACCTGGAGTAGAATGGAGTATAAACATCAATGTCAAATTTTTGAAATTTGATCTCATAATTTCTTAGAGAAGGGTTCTTTCGCATCTCAAAGTCAGTAGATAGGGACCTGAACTGGTCGTAATCCACTACCATGTCAATATCTCTTGACTTTTGTAACTTTGTATACATATAGATGGCCCAGCCCCCTATAAGGGTAAATTTGTACTTCTTCGAAAGAAGCAAAAGCTCTTTCCATGATTCATTCGTGATGTCGCTATTCCAGAATTCCATCTTTCATCTCCATAATCTTTCTTTCCAGCAAGGCAATATACTCTTTGCTATACCAGGATGGAATGTTCCAAAGGTCTACATATAGTTGGGGGACACTCACCATATTTATCCCCTTTGAGTAACGCTTTGAATTTTCCAGAAGCAGTGTATTAGTCTTAAGAACATACAGATTACCTGGAAGATTGTTAGAGGGGAATCTCTCCTTTACCTCTGCTAGAATATCCTCAGGAACATAAGTCCACACTTCGCTGTAATCCGCAGGAACCTCATTGAACAGGTAGTTAAAGGCGGTGTATGCACTGAGAATTGATCCATCAGGTAAACTCCGCTCAATTTCACGGACCGATCCACCTACCCTAGTAGAATAAATCAAGTCACGCTGCAAATTTCTGAGTGAAGCCCATAGCATTAAAACTTTCTTAAAGGACGTTACAGAATAGCTTCTACCGGTCTTGGACACGGCGCCCATCCGATCTAACTTGGTGACGGTCTTGTTTACTAAACCAATAGACACTCGTAACAATTGTGAAATTCGCTTCTGTTCAATAGCATTATTTCCGTACAGAACCTCACAAAGTATCTCTCTGATTACGGCATCTTCCTTAAACACTTGCTTTCACTTTATTCGTATCAATGTATTTATATGTTTCACTGTTTAGTGAATCTCGTTATATTGAAAATCCATCACGTATGCTTAGCTTGACTGAAACAAGTGTTTAACAACCACTTCCATAGCGGGATATACTTGATTA
>JAKBQK010000078.1 GCA_021835265.1 Thermoplasmata archaeon | reverse complement strand
ACATTCTTGAATAGCCCCGAGCAGATTCACCTAAAAGAATAAGCGAAGCCGTTAAAATCTAATCTTCATCTTTGAATAAAACAGCACTAGAACTCATAGTAAGTTTTCAAACTCTTCAGCAGTTAGTTCTGACTGCCTAATTATTGCTCTGAGCGTACCCTTCTTCAGTTCTCTATGCTGAGGTACCGTTATTGTTAGGGCTTTCTCTCCTTCCCGACGCATAATTACGTGGCTACCAGTCTGATGATCGATGAAAAATCCGATCTTGGTTAATGCTTTGACGACATCAGAACCAGAGACTGCCGGAAGTTTAGGCACTTATAGGCACTTCCACGGCCATCTCCACTGGTATGGGTTGACCATGTTTCCTAAGGCTCTCTATATATCCTGCTATTGCATCCTTTATGTTCTCGATTGCCCCGTCGAACGTGTCTCCCTCAGAAATGCAACCAGGGAGTGCTGGCACGGTAACCGTGTATCCTCCAACACTCTGAGGCTCCAGGATTACGGTATATTTCATATTATTCTAATCAATAACCATAGAATAAAGGTTTCCATTCTTTTGTTAACCCGGATCAGCATTAGTTAGAAGAGGCCTTGCTTTCGTGCATTTCCAGTCTTAATCATTTCTGATTCATTTAGGCGATGATACTTCCTATTCATGTACCAAAACTTTCTTCCTACTGAAACTGTATTCTTTCGTTCAGTCAGTCATATCGTTCATAGCTCTTATTGTAGAAATTTACGGCATCGGTAACCCCACAGACGATTCAATGTGTATTTTCCTTTTCTTCGTTTCCTTCATGTACTTTGATTCTCGATTTGACCAACTATGTGCTTAGGACTTTACCCAGTGCAGACAGTACAATTGCTCTATCCAATGCTGTGGGGAAAGTAAAGGTAAAGGGAGGAGAGGGAAGGGATCGGCGTAATCTCTTCAACACTAGGAGTGGAAGTATTCTAAAAGACCGGGGAAATCGATGAAGCTGACGGAAGAACTGGATCTGCATATAGTGTAAGATTGAAAGAGTTATGGAACAAATTATTTCATTTTATGAAGAAATTCAATATCAGACCTACGAAGAGAACAAAGGGCACAGGAATATTGAATAATTTGAACTGACTATTAGAATCATAATTTTTCCACATGAGAATTTCAGATACAACGACAATCGAGACTATGAAAGAAGCACTCAGCATCAAAACATTTCCAAGAGAGAAAATGAAAAGAAAAATTAAGGCTATAATGTAATTGACAGTGAGGGGAACGGTTATACTACCTTTAGATATCACAGGTATGGACTTGATACCAACAGTTCTGTCAAACAGGTAATCCTGGTACTGATAAAGTATATCAAATCCAGCTATCCAGAGTGATATGAAAATCATGAAATAGAAGAAATTCAAGCTGCTGGGAAATGCATCTTTTGCAGCTATATAACCAGCAAGAAGAATAGATCCTATCGAAAATCCAAGAATGTAATGACTTAAAACTGGAATTTTTTTTGTAAATGGATAGAGGTAGAATAGAAGAAGTATCAAAGGAGACAAAAGCCCTGCAAGAACGTTGAGAGAAAATGCAGATATGATGAACAAAATAGAACTTGTGACGAGAATTATCTTCGCCTCATTTAAAGAAATTTTTCCAGTCACGAGTGCCCTCTCCCTGGTTCTTGGATTTAGAGAATCAAGCGGAAAGTCTATTATTCTGTTCATTGTCATTCCAGAAACTCTTGCTAAGGTGGCCGCTATTCCAACAATTATAATAACTCGCAAGCTGAACAAACCGCTTAGAATTAAACCCATGTATGCGAAAGGAAGATCAAATATTGTATGCTCAATCTTTATGAATCTTATTATTTCTTTCAAATTAAAGGACATATTTTTTCATTTTTTCTTTTAGAACCTCCGTCTCATTAACTTCAATTCTTTCTGGCCATTCCCTCCTTGTGCCTTCGTTCATTCTCTTCACAGTTGCATCTATTATCATTTTACCTCCAACATCAGGATAGATTGAAGAATGATCAAGGGAATCTGTTGGTGCCATTTTAATTATCTCTATATCCCTCGCCGGATCGGTTCTAGTAGCTACCGCCCACATAACCTCCTTCCTGTCAGTGACGTCTATATCCTCATCAACCACGACAACGTATTTCGTGAACATCATCTGGCCTAATGAAAATATGGCCATTCCAACTTTCCTTCCCTGGCCCGGATACCTCTTCTTTATTGAAACAAACAGAACATCGTTGAATAGTCCCTCCTCTGGAAGGAAGATATCATTAATCTCCGGAATCTGGAGCTTTATCACCGGCAGGAAAATCCTTTCTATTGCCCTTCCTATGGGAATATCTTCATTCCAGTATTTACCTACTAGGATTGAATGGTATATGAAATCCTTCCTGTGGTAAATTCTTTTCACATGGAAAACAGGGTACAGGTCAACCGGAGTATAATATCCTGTATGATCCCCAAAGGGTCCCTCTTCTCTTGTCTCGTCCGGGTTCACATACCCTTCTAAAATAATTTCCGCATCTGAAGGATACCTGAGATCAACCGTTTCGCCTCTGACAGTATCAATTCTGTTCCCAGTAAGATATCCTGCAAATGCCATTTCATCAATTCCCTCTGGAAGTGGAGAAACAGACGAAAACAATACTGCTGGATGGACACCAATTGCAACTGCAACATCCAGTTTCTTGCCCATCTTTTTTGCTTTCATCATATGCATTGCTCCCGTTTTCTGAGTCTGCCAGTGCATTCCAGTAGTTTCGGAATCATAAACGTGCATTCTGTAAGTTCCTGCATTGTACGCGCCATTTTCAGGATCCCTGGTTATGACCACGGGGGCTGTTATAAATCTCCCTCCATCCTTTGGCCAGTTCTTCAGTATTGGAATATCATCCAGCGTAATATCCCCATATTTTTCCTTTGCGGGTCCATTTCCAATCTCGTTAACATTAAAGTTCTTTAGTTTTGAAAATAACTTCAGTCCCTCTATTAGACTGGGCTTTGAATAAAGTATCTCCAATAACCCTGAAAAATCCCCGGTGATTTCAGTTATCTTTCTTTCAAGGACGTTTTCCAGCCTGGTATATGTACCAAATAATCCAATTAAGACCTTGTTGTCGAATCCCGATGGCTTATTAAATAATAAGGCAGGGCCATTGTTCCTCTGATAGTAATTGGCCAGAGACGTTATTTCGGTCTCAGTGCTGAATTCTTCATCTATTTCTCTAAGATCATTGTTTTCCTTCAGTATTGAGAGTGATTTTCTCAAATCAGACATCTATACCACTTTTTTTAATATCATTGTCTCTTATATAACCATAAATGAAAAACATTGCAACTATCCCATATAAGGGAAATATTATAAGAAACAAAAAAACCGTGTTAAATCCGAATGCCAATCCCATAGGAAGGAGCATCAGTGGAGCTATTATATGACCAGTGCTTCCTATCAATGAGAACTCCCAGACACCATTGCCAACCCTCTCCCTGCCATATACGTCTATTGGAGTGGTATAAATAGGGGAGATAGCGAGCGCTTCCGTCATGATTAAAAGTATTCCGATCAGAATCAATACATTGCCGGGATGAAGGTAAAGTAAGATAAACCCAGGTATAGATATTGCATATCCTGAAATACCCACGAGAATTAGGGACAACGCGCTTCTAAGTTTAGAGTAAATTGCATACGCAATGGTTCCTCCTAAAATAGTTGCCAATGCCCCCCAATACCCAAATATCGACATGGCAGTTCTAGTTATTTCGGGAGAAAATTTTTCAAGATATAGAGGAATTATAACTGCCAGGGTAAGATTAAATCCGGCTATAGTCATCCAAAGAAATCCATAGATCCATGTAAATCTAAAATTGTACGTGGTATAGGATTCGCTCCTGAACGAATAGCCTTTGAAATTGAGCAGATAGATGAATGGTATTAGAGATACGAGGCCAAGGATGGGAATTATAATGAATGTTTCATGACAGTTTAGATTAAGAGCAAGAATGGAACCGAAAGTGACGCCTGCGGGAATTCCACTTATGGAAACGGCAGATGCCAACGATCTTTCCCTCTCTTTAAACAAGAAAGAGTAAGATATGGAGAATATTTCCATCAAAAAGCTCGCTGTTCCCTGAATGAATCTTATAGCAATGAAAAGGGCGAGACTGTGCACGTACGGGGTAATAAATATGGTGAAGATTATAACCAGGAGCATTACAAGAGTCCAGAAAGAAGCATTCCTGTGAAATTTCATCACCCTGCCCAATATTTTCCCGAATGGCATTCCAGCAAAGTAGACGATGGTGATGATAGAAATAAAGGAGTCAAGTGATAATTTGGAGTTTAAATTAGGAAGTATTGAGGGAGCATAAAAGGTGACGGAGGCCAGAACGCTAAACACTATAGAGGTAGTTATAAATCCAGAGACCGGCAATGCAATCCTTTTCCATGGTTGCATAATCTGACAGTGGCAATGATTATAAAGTTTTTAGATGAACCATCCTTTCCCTTCTATCATATCAGCAACACAGTTTCAGGCTCATTAAGACATTTCTGGTATCTCCACTGGCGATAGACTTACTAAGGGGTATTTCTTACTTCAAATACCAGACTCATGAAGGATTCGCTTAACTTTTTAATAGAATATTTTTTGGATTCGTCTTGTCGTGCTTCGCCACCATGGAAAATACGGCTCCGCGAAGCCACAATAGCCCCGAGCAGATTCGAACTGCTGTCAACGGATTCAGAGTCCGCTATGCTTGGCCACTACACCACGGGGCTGACAACAGTTATTGCGAGGTAGTAAATAAAAATAGACTATCTTAGTAACTTT
>JAKBQK010000446.1 GCA_021835265.1 Thermoplasmata archaeon | reverse complement strand
ATCTAGTAATGTCTGAGATTGAAACTTTCCCTTATTTTACCATTTTCATAAGCATTTACCAATGCTGCAGCGGCATCATTAACGAAAATGAAAACCTGTTTTGTATACCATCTCAAAAATACTTCAGCATCTTTGCCTTTTAGGGAAAGTAAAAAATATCTTTTATATTTGGTCATATCCCTATTATTGACAATCATGTCTTCTGTAATATCGGTTTCTTCAATTGCCAATGAAAGACTTCTCCAATTTCCCCATCCATGTTCCTTAATTACCATAAAATTTTCTTGATTGGTTTATTCAGGACAATACACTCAAAAAATATTTTGATGGGGCAATTAATTCGAAACTACTTGATATCGGAGATTATGTTACAGTGAGCACAAACAACAAGGTCACGCTCTAATTCAAATAGTCCTATGAATTTAAGTTAGGCGATGCTTAGATACCATGATTTTTCTTGCTATCAGAAAACCGGATCCCTCAATGATTTGACTGGAACTAAGATGAGAGATTATTTATATGTCAATTTAAGTTTGAAGAGAGCCTTAATTACTAATAATTATATTATCAAACGGGGCTTTTCAATTGGTATATCACAATAAGAATTCAAACAATAAAAGAGGCACAAGCAGTTGTAGTTTAGAGTTATCGAATAGAACTCGTGTGTTATTTATAGAGTTAAGTGTTTTTTGACTTTATGATTTGGGAGATTTAATTTGAAGGATAATGAGGAGAAAAAAAACTATTTTCATTTTGGAAAGCTTACCGAACTTTTTCTTGATGAAGATAGATATTTCAAGATTCCGCCATTAGTATTATTTGCACTCGGCATCTATATTGCCTACTGGACAGTTATTTCTATCATTAACTTCGATCAGGCCAACGCCAACGTATATGATCTTGGACTTGCCTACATCAGCATATGGAGCGTTACTCATTTAAGTTTTGCCTCTCATGCATTGTTAATTAAAGCAATAAAGCAAGGCGGGGCGTTTCTAATTTTTCCCCTCCAATATGGTGGGTTCTATGCATTATTAATATTTCAATCCTTCTTCTTAGGTCTTGGTTCCATATTTATATATTTTATAGGCAGGGAATTATTGAAAGACTACAAAATCTCAGCTTTTATTTCAGTTTTATATCTTCTTTATTTTCCATTATACGGACTAAATTGGTTTAGTTTTCACTTTCAATCTTTATTCCCAACTTTTTTCCTCATGGGATATTACCTTTTTCTGAAAAGTAAATGGAAATTGGCTTCAATTTCATTTTTGGTCGCTGGCATGATGCGATTTCCATATGAAATTTTTCCCCTATTATTTTGGTTGATAGTATTTTTTTCTAAAAAATCTCAGTTGAATAAGCAACCTGGAAGAACAATAGTAATCTTAAACATAATTATGTTTTCCACTCTCCTTATAATAGGTTTTTTCGTTCTCGGTATAATTGGTCTTCAAACCCATGCCACTTCAAATTTTAATCCTTCAATCGGGATATATAATAAACTCCTTACTTTATTTTTAATATTTTCTCCTCTTCTATTTTTACCTATTCTATCTCGGAGATGGGCTTTTTTCATTGTTCCTTTTGTATTGCTGATGTTCTTTACGAATAATCCTATTTATCAATTTCCTTATGTTTTCCAACTTCAGTATTCAGCATCCTACATTGTATTCGTCTTTCTTGGGTTTATCGAAGTAATTTCTCTCCAACCGATCCAAAATATTTCAGATCGACATGACTCTCGTACCAGTGATACACGTTTACGGTACATTTTGGTAAACTTAAAAAAAAGAATATATGACAAGCGCTCGTCCATTGTCAGGATTTCGTTTGTAATTCTTATAGTCGCTTCTCTTGCTTACCAGTTTATGGTACCCTTGGAACAAATTAATAGCTATTCTAGGTCTAACTTATTGTCTAATTCCAATGTCAGTATCAATGCTCAGTTAACTGAAATATCAAGCCTTGTTCCGATAAATAATACTAACGTTCTTTTGCAAAACAATTTACCGCAATTTCTAGAAACCCACCCGCAACCAAACCTAATTGTTCCAGGATTTGTTGGTCCCACGATAACAATTTCGGACATTAGGAACAATACTTTTCCATTTTTGACTCAGGGACACCCTTCGACAGTCAGGATTGATTATGTTCTTGCGGACATTGCTGACCCAACTATGTATCAATCGTCATTAAACCCTGGATACCCATCAATGAATAAGATTATAATCATTTTCTTGAACTCAGGGTACTATGGAATCTTGGCGCAGTCCACGGCTTTTGTACTGCTTGAAAGGAATTATCATGGACCAGTGAAATTGTTGAATCCACTTTCATATGAATTTTCAAATAGTGATTTCTCCAGCGAACCCTTGTTATCAGATGGTTTTGTCTTGGCGCCAGGCAATTATACCATGACTATTAATGCAAATCAACCTCTCAATTGGATCACAAGTCTTGATTTACTTGGAAATTGTTACTTGACATCACAATTTCTGAGTATTGTAAATGTTACTTTTCCTTCTGGGGTTGGGTCCTCGTACACATTACATTTTACTGTTCCAGAGATTACGCCAAATGTGCATGCATATTTGGTCGAAAGCACTAACACTACAGCACAAATCCAATTTATGATAACTATAAAACAAAACGCTTCGTTTTCCTAAAATTATTGTATTTAAGATTTAAAAGCGCTTGTTAGAAATTATGGGCACTGCGTCCCAAGAATGTAACATAGGCCAGGAATTATAGGCTGTTTGGTACTGTTCAACCTAACTTAATGTTGTCACGAGAAATAATTACCTATAGACCCCTCTTCACATATAGTTGCGACTTTAACAAATATTTAAATTCATTAGGAATTTTACTACCCAAAAAGGTGGTTAACTAAAATTGAAATCAGGTTCTAGACATTTTCAAGTCTTCTTAAATTTAATCACTATCAAGCTTCCATCGTTTCTTTTTAGAAAGCGCGGGGGAATTATCGTTATAATAATCTATTTAATTTCAGCAATTTTATGGTCCATAGTTGCAGTTTTAAAAATGCAATCGTTTCACGCATACGTTTACGACTTAGGGGCTTTGGTCTCCTCGTCCAATTCTATAGCAAGAACTCACTCGTTGAGCAAGCTTTTGTATTTAGTTCCTAGTACTAAGCCGTTTATTTTTTTACTTTCTTTCATCACCCTGTTATCACCTGATCCAACAACGTTCTTAATATTACAACCATTTAGCGTTCTATTAGCTAGTGTCTTCATTTACTTGATTGCTGAAAAGAAATTTGGTTCAATATTTCTATCCCTACTTCTTTCATTTTCGTTCATATTTTTCTTTCCACTTAGTTGGTACCTTTTCTTTGATTTTCACATTGCTGGTTTCTTTTCTACCTTTTTCTTCGCAGGTCTTTATTTCTTGGATCACAAGCCAAAATTATCTGTAATATTGTTTTTTTTAGCAGCCTTGACCAGTATAATTTTCGCTTTTTTCGTGTTGGTTTTTCTTGTTATCAAGGTACTAGATGAAAAATTAAAGTTTTCAGACAATGCAAAAAAATCACGCATAATGAGCAATAAAATGTATGGTTGCTTATTAGTAACTCCGCTTTTTACCATAATATACTCATTCTTTGAATTGCATTTAAGTGGAATCGAGACAGCTAACAGTGGAATTGCGCCAACTACACATGGAATTTTTCAACTATATCTTAATAACTTCTTAACTTTTATATCGAACGGTATTGTTATAATAATTTTAATGGGAATATTGTTTTTTGTCATTTTAGTGGGCATCGCAGGTATAAAAAATTCCATTTATGCTATTTCCATAATGCCAGTACTGGCATTTATCCTATTTGCTGGTTACCCTTTCGGTAATCTAAAAGCACAATATAACGGCGAATACTTCACTCCTCTGCTTTTCTTTTTAGTTCTTGTAATATCAAAGAGTAATGCTAAAGTAAATAATGTTGAAAGGGTACATAAACCAATTCATTTTAGAAACATCCCTCACAGAGGAGTCATAGTGTTCGTTATACTGGTAATATGCATGGGCCTTTTTTATAATCCTTATGGTCCTCTAAATAGCCCATCGTTACCCGGAGAAAATGCTTTTGCTAACTTTCATCATCAACTTAATGTGACTCCATCAGATAAAACTGCAAACGAATTTGTAAAACTGGTTCCTGTAAATGCATCTGTTCTAGTTCAGGATAATGAACCAATATATTCTAACAGGCCAAGAAATTTTCTATTTGGACCCGGAAACTTGCCTTGGCTGAATTCTTCGTTCTTTTATGATGATGGCCCAACTCCAAAATCAGTAATCCCTCAATATGTTGCGGTAGACGTTAACGGTTATGTTAACGAGCAGGGTTGGTATAAATTTTTGTTTTATAATGGAACTGATGGAAGTATGTCAACCTGGTTCCCCTATTTTTATTCTCATTACAATTATGGGCTTCTTGGATATTCCTACCCATTTTACCTGTACGAATTAAATTATTCTGGCGGACCATCGATTACGTCTCCAATGAATTTTATAGGTTCTCAATACGTTGACCATCAGAGCAGTTCCATTTTACACTCTTTTAATGGGTCACTTATCAACTTAACACTTCCAAACACGGTTTATAAATTATATTTGCTCCCAGGGAATTATCAATTTTCTATTGAGGTGTCTGTGTCTCACCTTTCAGGAAATTTATCCCTTCAAGTAACTAATGGTTCCTTGTCGTTCAGCAATAACTTCGCCTTTCATAATAAAACTGGCGACACTTATCTAACACTTAATTACTCTTTATTCACCTCTTCCAATTTCACTTTCAAGATAGTTAGTTCTGGT
>JAKBQK010000131.1 GCA_021835265.1 Thermoplasmata archaeon | reverse complement strand
GAGAAGTTGATGGCCAGGGAATAGCATGCCCTAGGTCATCAATAATAATATCCGGTTTGTTCTTCAGTATAAACAATGGAACAAAAAAGTGGATCAGTAAACTGTTCCCGAATCGTTTTATCTTGAAACCTTTGAGATATTCAGTGTTCTTGTTATAACTCTGCCCCGCTGTGAGAACAACAACTTCGAATCGCATTCCGGCCAGGCGTGAACACAACTCCATTATTGTTCGCTCAGCACCTCCAGCATTAGGATGCATTGGATCACGATGGGCGAGCCATAGAAGTTTAATTTTTTTCATTTCCTTCTCCTACTTTGCTGGATATATCCATTTTTACATTCCTTTTAAAAAATGTTCCAATCATGAGATTGCCTGATTTTTCCATATCTATCCCCTTAAGCATCTTCGTGACTCCCGTGTATTCCCCAGCTTGCTTAAGCAAGGTTTGCAACTCATACCTTTTGATGAAGTGTCTTAAAGCAAATTTTAATCCATTTTTAGCACAACTCTTCTTTGTGATCTTTTCAAACCCAAATCCCAGTTGTGACATAGTGGGGATCAGCTCATCTTGATATCCATCATGGATTTCCATTGATAAATAGTGAATATCGTTGAAAATGCTTGCATTTTCTGGAATCATTATTCTTTCGCCCCCTTCTATGTCAATTTTGCAAGAATTTTTTTTGTCAACTTTCTCTTCTTCTAAAATATCCTGCAAGGTTTTCACATCGTCTTAAACGTCTTACCTTTAAATTTTAGTTGTAGCTCTCCATTAAAGTTTGAAACAGCTACATTCAAAGGAGAAACGTTATCACAAGGATTTTCTTTTATATTTTCCTGGAGAGTCTCAAAATCCTCAGGTGATGGTTCTATGGCAATAACTCTTCCATTCAAACCCACCTTCTTTGAATCCCAACATGAAAACTCGCCTTTACCTGCTCCTAAATCAAGAACTTTGTCACCTTTCTTTAACAATTCAGTGCGGTAAACATTCAGGATAAAAGTTTCGAATACTGCAGTGAAGTCGTGTGGATAATTATACATTACTTCGAAATCATCCAAAGCGACCTTGATCTTTATATGATCATCACGATTTGACATGGTCTCTGTAGAATTTATCTTCTTATAACTATTTCTTTACAAGTAATTGGTCAGATATGTGTGCATTTCACCTAGTGTTTCTCCTCAATTTTTTTCATACCCGGAAGATCCCTGATGAAACTCTCCCCATGCAGTTTTGTGGTATAAAATTTTGAATGCGGTTTCACATATGCATCTGTTCTCTTGCTTGATCTTGTTCCACCGGAGACTTTCATGTTAATGACCAAATGCCTCAGGGGCCTTCTCAACCCTTGAATATTACTCAAATACATGAGTGCTGAAGGGAAACTTTCTTATCTGAGGTTTCTTAAGTTCAAGATTCCCGTCTGTTGTTTTCAATGTTCTATTTCTTGAACCGTTCCTGTATCCTTGCCTCCTCCTCCATGACTGTGTTGAGAAACCATTCCATGAGTTTTTTCTTTCCATCCTTGCTGTCTAGAAGAAAACTACTTATTATCTCTTCCATTACATCTAATTGGTTTCGCATCTTTCACATCTTCAAATCTAAATTGTGGAGAACCTCTTCAATTTTACAGCAGATTCAATTCACTATCGTCATTAAGGAAAATTAGTTCAATTGACTCCTTAAGTAAGAACTAAATGTATTGATACTACTGACGCATTTCAAAGGGTTGACTTGAGATTTTACATACCTGTTCCAATACTCTCTTAGAAAAAAAGATAATTACAAGCCAGAGTTCAAACTTGAAAATGTAGGTGGAAGATTGAATCTCGATTCAGGTCAAGAATGCGTCATTTAATATTTCCTTCAATTTTTTCACTTGGTTATTCCATGAATATTGTTTTGAAGATTCATAAGCATTCTTAGACAACTCTTGTTGCAGGTCCCTATTATTTAGCACTTCATTAATTCTGCAAGCGGCTTCCTCCTCTGAAGAAACAACATAACCATTATAACCGTTTTTGATGTATTCTTTCATCCCTAATCCATCGTTAGTAATCACCGGAATTCCGTGAGATAGTGCTTCAAGCCCCCCCATTCCAGGACCTCGTTCTTCAAATCCAAATCTTATATATATTACACCTTCCGCATACAGATTATATAATTCTTCCTCGCTAACGGCCCCGGTTATTTCAAGATACTCAGAATATTTTTTTTCAATTTCATATCTGAATAATGGCTCAGGCCAGTTCCCCACCAAAGTAATCTTTCTGCAAATTATCTTAGATATATGTGCATAAATATCCGGATTTCTTCGTTTGTCCCACAATGTTACAGCAATTATTTTTGTGCCTTTTTTTTCCATGGGCTGATCTATAGGATAACATCCTGGAAGAACCGGAATTGAATTAATCTTGTATTTACTCAAAATATCTGTATTCCATTGACTATTAGTTATAACTAATTTTGCTTTTTTCAAAACAAACAAGTCTATAATCTTGGGTAAGAGGAAACGGAGACCTTTTTCCTTTTTTTTAGCAAAGGAAGTTTCATGAGAAAAAACTGCGTAATTTTCTCCTATTAATATTTTCCTGATAAGTCCAGTGATTCCAGCGTATGGATCCATATAAACAATTTGACCGCTTACCCGCTTGGATGCCATGATTATATAATCTAAATCCACGGTAGCATCCTTACCCCTATTTGAAGCATGGAATTCTGTTATAATTTCTAAGAACTTTTTAAAAATTCGGTTGTAACTGCCGTCAAATAAAGTGGTTAAATCATATTCATTTGAATTATAAAAAAAATTCTTATCGCTTCGTCTATAGACAATTAATTCAGAACCTGTTTCCTTCGCCAGTGCCAACGCTATCCTCGCCACTCCCCCTGACCACAATAACCTTAAAACTATTTTCACTTAATGTTGTATTGTAGATTAAATATTAAGTATTTGTTTTATCAGACATTGTCAACCTTTGACAATATTTATAATCACCATAATGATCAGCGGACATTGGGCGAAGAAAAAAAACCTATTAATCATAATGCGTTAAAAGTTGGAGATAAGATAATTAGTTATATTAAAGTAAAAGATAATTTGTTTTATATTGGTATTTTAGTGTGTTTTGTGTTTATTTCAATTTCTACTGGATTTCCATATGATGAGGCATCATTTTTTTCTCAATTTTATAATTTTTATATTTATGGAGGACACCCTTTCTATTATTGGCCATTTGGAGTATATTATTATATACTTATGATGGCTAGTTATCTCGTAAACCTACCATTTGCCCTATTTGGATTGGATAACGTAATGGTACAGGAATTTTCAATAAAACTTCCGTTCATGATCTGTATGTTTCTTACTGCAGTAGGTATATATTTAATTCTTCGTTGTGAGAATATTAATAAAAAAATATCAAAATCGATCTCATGGTTATTTATCCTCACGCCCATTGTCCTCTTTGATGTTATTTTTCATGGCAATGGGATGATTATATCTATCTTTTTTGAGACATTTTCAATACTATTCCTTTATAGAAATAGATATCATGCTTCGGCGATTTTTCTAGGAATAGCCTCTGCAACTTATCTTTTTCCGGCATTCTTTCTCCTACCGATTCTTAGATTAGTGAATTTCAGGAAAAAACTTAAAGGGTCAATTACATATTTTGGTATATTTACAACAATCATAATAATCGGTCAAGGTTTACCACTGCTAGTATATTATTTATATGGAATACCTTTGAGTCAAGGTTCCGTTTTGGGAGGAATTATTGGTATAACTCCATCGGGTGTCCTCACTAACACAATATCTACCTGGGGACCATACTTCATTATAGAGGAGATCACTGGATACATTGTAAGTATGAAAATTGCTGTTCTAATTTTCATAGCTGTTATGACAATTCCTAGTATCATTTTCATCATCTTTAAAAAAAATCCCCAAACCTTGGACGTGCTGGAAATTATTTTCATTGAGTCCCTGTTGTTTGTTATTTTTGGGATGAATAGCGCACCACAATACTTAATTGCTATAGCACCTTTTTCCCTTATACTTTTCTCCATACAAAAGAACGATAAACATCTTTTATTATTGACATTATTAACATTATTGGATATTGGTCAATTTATTGCTCAGTCGCCACTGACGTTGTTTAGTTTTTTCTGGGATTTAAACCCCCAGCTTAGAGCGAATTACATTGTTTGGCCAAAATATTTTTTTGATGTTGTATATTCTCTGTATTGGATTTTGCTCTTTGTATACTTAATATATTTTATTAATTCTAAATTTATCAAAAAACAATTTTCCCACACTGTTTCAAATAAAAGAGAATTTAGCTTGGACGATTTGCATAGTAAGATAAACAAATCTATTTCTTTGCTTGTCATTTTTACAATTTTGATAGTCGGGATAGTTGCACCTGTAATGTCAAATCCACCTACAATTATGCTGTCTATCCCATCATTAAATGAACAGGCTCATCCTGCAATACTTGAGGGGAATAATAGTAATGTGTCATCTTTGAGCGATAATTATTCAATAAATATGGGTAAAAATTGGGGCAATCTAAACAATTTTGCTAGAGTTAACGGCAGCTACACTCTTTGTATTCCTAAGGGTATGTCAAAAGAAACAATCATGGGTGATTTTGGTCAAACCCTCGCTCTTCCAAATTTGGCCAATGTTACATATTCAGAAGATTTTCATTTTCCAAAATCGGGTTTTTTGCAAGGATATTTTGTAATATTCGGCACAAACATCACTCCTTATCTGAGCATATCAAAAGAAAGTTCTCCAAATTTTTCTTTAAATCTAACTAAAGATATCCATTTAGTGCAACGAGTATATGGTA
>JAKBQK010000520.1 GCA_021835265.1 Thermoplasmata archaeon | reverse complement strand
ATCCGGACATACCGGCCAACAGAATCTCCTGCATGGCTTTCTGTAACATGAGTCATTCCACGAACTCTATGTAGTGAGTGCCATTATCCGCTATTGCTGTATCGTCAGATTGCGTCCCGAACGCTGATACCTGTTTGCGAATAGGCGGAGAAGGGAGATACTGCCCGGGTCAATAGGATATGTTCATAATATTGGAGGTAATAAAGATGTAAGAGAAGGGCTGACCTGGGATTTTACATACCTGTTACAGATGGGCAAAGATAGGATATATGGTTTCATTTGCAAATGAAATTAGACATGGACTTATCGAAACTGCAGCACTTTATAGACTTCTGAACTCTGGGAATAACTAATCGATACAAATCCCGATAAAATACATAAACCAAAAATAGGTCTTATATTTTACAGAGCTCGGTGAGAGTCTTATAGATGACTTGAAATCTAACTGGTTAAATACGTTATTGAAGGAAGAAAAGGTATCAAAAGTAGGGCAAGTTTTTACTCCAGCTTGGGTAGCCCGATTGATTGTAAATATGTGCATTACTAACGCTACCGACACTGTGTTAGATCCTTGTTTTGGAAGAGGAATCTTCATAAAAGTAGCTCTTGAAAGGTTAGCAGCATTAAACAATACATTGCCAGATAAAGTAGTTGACCATATTTCTGGAATGGAGTTAGACCCGTTTCTCTTTTCGACTGGAGCCGATGATCTTTGTAAAGAATTGAACCTTAAGAGAGTGATATTAAAAAATCTAACTAATGAAAATTTTTTTGAAGCAGCTGTGGCGCAGTTCGATGTGGTTGTTATGAATCCACCATATGTAAGAAGTGAACAACTCAACAATCAAAAATTTAATTTCCTGAATAGGGAAAAAATAGCAGAAAGGGCACTGACTCTTTCAAGCGGCGATAAGTTGGAAATTTCCGCAAGATCCAATCTTTATTTGTACTTTATTATTCATTCAGAGAAATTTATAAAGGACGGAGGCGTTATAGGCGCGATTCTTCCTAACACTTGGTTAGATTCTAATTTCGGCAAAAAATTGCAGTATTTCTTACTAGATAATTTTCATTTAGAATATGTCATAGACTTCGACAAAGATTCGTTCGATGAGGTATATGTAGAAGAATGTATTATAATAGCAAGAAAGGAAAAATCCCTGAGTGAAAGATTTACAAAGTTCGTTCACTTGGAAAACCGTTTATCCGTTGATGAAATCCTAAAAAAATTGGACAGTTTTGATAACATAGATGATGATGTCCAAATAACCTCTGTTAGTGATAGTACCCTTAGAAAGGAAACAAAATGGAGATCGTTCCTCCGTGATCCCAAGGACTTAATCTCTTCTGTGGGAGATAAACTTGTTTCGCTTTCACAAATAGCCAAGGTTTATAGAGGTTTGACAACCGGCAACAATGACTTTTTTATGTTGAATGAAAACAAGTTCGCTGAGTTTAGTTTTGCGGAGGGTCTGGTCAAAAACATAATCGCCTCACCACATGATTTGGTATCATTCAGGACTGATGATGCTAAAATCAGAAAAATTTTGAATATAGATAAAAGACTAGACGAATTTGATCCGTCCGCAAGAACGCTCATTTCGGCCTATATTGATCGTTATCTGAAGAGAAAGAGTGGACCGCCCAAAAGAAGAGAATGGTATGTAACTGGAAGGCTAAAAACAGCTCCCATCATTTTTAGCTACATAATCCGCAGACAGAAATCCTTCGTATTAAACTCTCCGGCATTTTCAGTTCGCGACAATTTCTATTGTATTAACCCTGTGGAGATTGATCCTTTACTTTTATTTGGGATTCTGAATTCAACAATTACAAAGATAATGTTAGAATCCCTCGGTAGGAGTTATGGAGGGGGCTTACTTAAGATACAAGTATATGAACTAAAGGAACTAAGGATTCCAGATCCTAGAATGATGGATAAGAATACAATAGATTCAATTATTAAGGCATCTGAGAACTTATCTAAATGCGATTTGGAGAGTGAGGAGAAAAGCAAATTCATTACTGAGATCGATAAATACATCTTAAAATTTCTGTCAATAGGTGTAACTACAGATTTATTAAGTTCAATTGAACGCAACATAGTTGAAAAGAGAATAAATCGTGACAATCATCGAATGGTAGAGGTATGGCGGGAAAGTTAATTGCAGGTAACTCAGAGAAAGCGGAATTGGCAGAAAGAATAGTTTATTCCTTGTGCGATAGATACCAGGACGTAAAACTAGGAAATAAAGAAGATCCTCTCGATGAGTTAATTTTTATATTACTCACTGTCAGGACCGATTATAGACGTTACGAGGGTATTTGGAAAACGCTAAAGATTCATTTTCCTAGCTGGGAAAAAATTATAGAATCTGACATTAACGAAGTTGCTATGCTGATACTCTATGGTGGAATGCAAAATCAAAAAGCATCTAGAATTATGAATGCTCTAATTTATCTACAACAAACGACGAACAGGCTAAGTTTAGACTTCCTACGAGGATTATTAGATGAAGATTCTGAGAAATTTTTGTTAAATATACCTGGCGTTGGTAAGAAGATCGCAAGATGTGTGATGTTGTTCTCACTCCATCGACAGGTACTTCCGGTAGATAGCAATATAATTAGGGTCGCCAAACGGATAGGTTTGATCGCTTCAGTATTTGATGATAATAAAAACTCTGATCTTTTGCAAGAACTCACTCCAAGAGAAATACGCCATGACTTCCATGTATACGTAGTGTCATTAGGTAGAGAGTTATGCACTATCAGTGCCCCTAGATGTATCATTTGTCCACTGGTACCTATGTGTAACTATGGGAGAAAAGTGCTAAAATGAGACTGAGTGTTGTTAGCCTCTTTTCCGGATGTGGCGGATTTGACCTAGGATTTAAATGGGCAGGTTATGATATCAAATGGGCAAATGACATCTCAAAGGATGCCTACAAAACTTACAGAAATAATATTTCAGATAAAATTGAGCTTGGAGATTTGAATAGCATTGGCATAGAGAATATTCCGAGTTGTGATGCGATAATTGGTGGCCCTCCGTGCCAACCGTTTTCATTGGTGGGAAAAAGGGATTCAAATGATAACAGACATGATCTTGTCTATCTATTTGCGAGAGCAATCAAAGAGGTTCGACCGACTATTTTCATAATGGAGAATGTTGTAGGACTGAAATCCTCAATAGACCAACACGGTGAGCGCATCTTTCCTAAATTGATACAAGAAATGAGTTCGCATGGGTATAAAATCGATTGGGCTGTCTTAAATGCAGCAAATTATGGTGTACCACAACTGAGGAGAAGGTTATTCATTGTTGGCAATAGAGAGCCAGTAAAAATAGAGTTCCCGGAATTTACCAATGGTCCCAACAAAAACATTCTTGGATTTAACATTGAACCATTTGTAACTGCTCGAGAGGCCCTTGGTGATTTACCAAGCCCTCCCAGTGAAATAGATTCGGTTAAATATGATAAAGAACCAATCACAGACTTTCAGATGTGGGCTAGGAAAAATAATGAAAATGTTGTAACGAATCATCAGTTGCCTCATATGAGTGAATTAGACAAAGTAATAATTTCCTACGTGCCGCCTGGTGGAAATTACATGAACGTTCCCCCCAGTGTTCCCTCACGCAGGATCCAAAAGTTTAAAGAAACAGGGGGTAGAACTACGACTTATGGTAGGCTAGATCCGGATAAGCCTTCTTACACTATAAACACTCATTTCAATAGACTAAACGTGGGTTGCAACATTCATTACAAAGAAGATAGATTGATCACAATTAGAGAGGGTTTAAGACTACAGTCATTCCCAGATCACTTCAGATTACCACCCAACCTATCCAAGAGAGGTCAATATTCGTTGGTAGGTAACGCAGTACCACCTCTATTGGCCTACGCTTTAGCGAGTAAATTAAAAGAACTATTTTAGAGTCATATTACTTCGTCATTTCGTGTACGGACGATATTTCTGAGATCCTTTTCCAGATCTTTAGTAAAGTCTTCGGGAGACTTAGCGTAACAACTAAAACATTGGTCATATTTCCAGAGAAGTTTGGAAAATGCGGAATCGAGTTTGTAGCGAGGAGAGGGTACATCCTCAAGTCCAGTTAAACCATGTGGGAGACTTTTAAACTCATCTACAATTTCTTTTACTATTTCTTTGTCATTCTTCAAAACATTGATAGGTATGCATATTCTGTTCAAGTTTAACTCTTCTATTTTCCTAAGACCTTCCCTATCTATAGATTCTATCTCGAACATTAGTTGACCAAAAGAAGAATTGAGGAACGCTGTGATAAACTTCAAGGATTGATCGATATCATAACCGGCGATACCCGTGTCCAAACCAATTAAACATAGAAAGTTTGATGAGAAATACACCTCATTTGTGTTCCAATAGGGATTTAAGTAAACGGCATGAGTCTTTCTTATGGCCCTAGGTATGATCAATTGAGCGTTATGGGGAAATAACTCTGCGTAGCATCTTTTTGGTAATTTAAATTCTCTATCATATCTTTGAACAAAACGCTCCAATCCCGGAAAATTCCCAAGTCTAGTATGCTCTGAATATGATAGTACTTCCTGCTTTTTCAAGTCGTTGTCCGCCAAAATATAGTTTCTCGGAATTTTAGCATTATTTAGTCCCTTTCTTGCAAATACACCCTCTATTCCACGAACTTCCTCGCTCATTTTGCTTTTAACTTTTCCGTTTGACCACGGAAAGAAGAAGCCACTTCCATTCCCCTCACTAGCTAGACCACCTCTCCTAATGATTGGAAATACTTTGTTAAGGCAACTAAATAACTTTGAGTTCTGGAACAAATTGTAGTAGGAGGGAATTGGAATCAGGTGTTTTCTCATCAAACTTTCTATG
>JAKBQK010000449.1 GCA_021835265.1 Thermoplasmata archaeon | reverse complement strand
TATCTGAGTGTTATAAAGATTGACATTCTGATAAAATACATACATAGGGATCAAAAGTGAAAAGACAGGAAATCCCGTAAAAAAAAGTATTGTTAATATAAGTGCTATTCTGAATGGAAATCTCTTCCTTGAAAATACGTAAGATGCGAAGACAGCCAGTGTGATTGAGATTGCTGTTCCACCTAAAGACTGGATCAGGCCATTTTCTATAGATAAAGAAAAATACTTATTTGTAAAGATTTCCGCATATGCAGCAATAGTAAATGAGCCAAAATTACCGAATCCCTCATTGCTAATAGATGCAAATCCTTCCACGAAAACCCATACAAAGGGTATAAGGAAAAAAATAGCCAACAGAGTTAATAATATATATGAAAGTGAACTTTTTATTGTAGCATTTTCAATCTTCAATTTTGATCACCTTCAGGTATAAAAGGGACATTATAACACCAGCCAAAATAATGATAACTCCGATGGCATTTGCCAGACCAACGTTAAAAACGGAAAACGCAGTGTTATACTGGTATATTGTTAGAATATTAGTCGAGTCTGATGGCCCACCATGAGTAAGTACAAAAATGAGAGTAAAAGCACCAAGTGTCCATAAAGTGATGAGAATCATATCCGTAAGGATAGTTTGCTTTAACATTGGAAATATTATTCTAAAGAATCTTGAAAAGGATCCTGCACCATCTACAACAGTTGCCTTGATGACTGATGGATTTATGTTTTTAATTGCAGAACTGAATAAAAGGACTGAAAATCCCATTCCCAGCCATGCATTTGCAATAATAATCATATATAGCGCGTTATGAAACGATAGAAAATGGATTGGAGCGACACCAATACTATTTAATATATAATTGGCCAGTCCCATCGGCACATAACTCAGGGTACTGTACCATGTTATCCCACTTACCACTTGGGGAGTTGCCCACGCCATAAGTATTGTAAGTGTGATTATAGTTCCAAAAAATTTATTAGTTCCATTAATAACATAGGCCACTATAGCTCCAAAAAACATCTGACCAATTACCGCTGAAAATACAAAGAAAACGATAGTTATAACAATTGATTGTTCAAAAATAGAACTTGTGAAAAGCCTCGTATAGTTAAAAAATCCTACGAAATTAAAGTTGTTAATGTTTAATAATGAAATGTTTGTAAAAGAGTAATATATGGAAAGAAACAATGGATAAATAAAGAATATACCTAAATATAAAAAAGCCGGTATTAATGCTAAAATGTAAAAAATAATTGAATTTTCCTTGTCCTTCAGTTGCCTGCTCTCTGATGGGAACATTTTTTCACTCAGGCTTTAATTTTTGATACTAAGTAAAGGTTGTTATAAAACTGCAGTGATGGTGATTGAACGTCCTTAGATTGTAACTGAGCATATTGAGTTGCGATAGAACTGGAAGCTGATGGTCCTATTTTTGGACCTTTCACTATTTGTACCTTTGAACTGCCGAAGTCTGTTACGAGTGCGGAATCGTATGCACTTAATGCACTGGATACACTCATTTTGCCCACCACGACATCACTCATCGCAGCCTGTAGTGCCGTTGA
Organism: Thermoplasmata archaeon; assembly: GCA_021835265.1. Next base: position 3,322 of record JAKBQK010000449.1, on the reverse strand, counting down.
GACTGTTGGGTATGTTGATACTGGAGGTCTATAACTTCCATATTTCAGTGCTTTTGCATAGAATGTATCAAGTTGTGGTGCGTTAGGCATTAGATCTTTGAACATTGGATTGCTTGATGCACTTGTTGTAGCTGGTAATCCTCCCGCAAGCGCCTGGCCTGGCAAATTTATTTTTATTTGATTTGTTGTGTTATCCAGTGCCTGCATGAATGAGTAAACGAGGGACTTGTTGCTAACGCCGTTATACATTGCCCACCCCCATCCACCTACCATGGAATTATAATATGGGGCCTGACCAAATTCAGTTGGTATATACGCGAGACCAATATATTTTGTAAAGTTATGAATCTCATGAGATCCGGAAGCCCATTGGTAACCATACATCCAGCTTCCATCTACAGCAATTCCTAACTTACCTTCCTGTAAATACTGACCTGTGGTTATATAAGGAGTTGTGCTAAGATCAACTGATGCAAGGTTGTCTGTCACAAATGCTGTTTTATAGAAATGTAATGTAGCATTAAGACCAGGATTGTTACCATACCACTGTGAACTTGAAAAGTTATAAAGACCCCATCCAGTTCCATATAGTAACCCTTCAAATCCAGTAAAGCTTGAAGCCTCTCCACCCCTGGTATCAGTGTATATATTCATTGGAATGAATCCTTTTATTGACGATAGATTAGCCTTAAGTTCCATTGACGTGTGAAGTATATCTGCCCAGCTTGTTGGTTGCCATGGAGTTTTTATACCGGCTTCGTGGAAAAGTGACATGTTGTAATATATTAACGTGTCTGTTACCTGGGTTGGCATACCATATATTGTTCCGTTTATTTCCATCTGACCCAGGGCTGACGGGAAGAATGAATTCTTTTCTGTGGAATTCATATAGTTATTTAGTGGTGCTATCACTTTTTCATGTGCATAGGTTGCAGTATAGAACATATCCTCCAGCATCACATCTGGAGCAGTAGAAGCTTTTGATGTCATCAAATCAAGCTTATCATAATACTGTGCCTCACTACTTGCGTCAAAAGGCCCTACGAATTTTATTTCCACGTTTGGATGTGCTTTCTGCCACACAGCAGTTTCGTTATTTACGAAATTCTCCCATATGGTTGAACTAGAGCTGTACACAGGTCCAGCTACCGTTATTGTTACCTTTTTAGATGTTGTCGTTGGATGGTTTGTTATAATAAAATAGGTTCCAATACCAGCAACAATAAGTACGATTACAACAGCAATAGCAATTATTACTTTCTTGCTACTTCCTCCACTACTATTAGTCCCACTACTTTGCATAGTATAACCCATGATTAAAATACTATATATGTTTTTTTATGGGTTTAAATATTGCCATGTCCAGTGTCGCAAAATATCGTGCCATGTTTTCCAATTTGAATTATTGGAGCTATAATACAACTGCCTTCACGCCATAAATCCATATGCTTTCAGAATTGCTCCAACAATTACTGAGGGCTTCTTTGAGTAGGCGCTTATATATCCCATTTTTTCTGAAACTATTCCAATGTCTCCGTCAAAACTGGTAGATATAAAAACACAGTTGTTTTTTCCAGAGATCGCATTCATTAAATTTACCCTGGACCTGAGATGTTCATTTCTTCCAACAAGGATGATCTGTCTTCCCGATTCTTTCATGTTTTCCAAAAATTCTGTTCCGTAATGCAGTTTCAGTTTTAGATTTAAGTCTGCCAGGTGAGTTGATACAAGATTTGTTGATTTGGATATTTCAGCAACCTGACTCTCATCCTTCGAATCCATTAAAACGAGATCTGCTTCAATATCTGGATTAAGTATTTTCCTTCTTCGTATTCTTGAAGAAACTGTCTCTACAGATCTCATGAGCAGGGGAGATGGTTTATATGATAGTTTCTTAAAAGGCTGCATGAATTGCACGATTCTCTCTTCCTTAGGTTTCAGCAATGCTGTGTCTATGTTTTGGATTTGTTCATAAAACTCCATTGATCCAACAATATCTGCATTTTCGATCACATCTACCTCATTTTTAATTGAACCTTTGATTATTTCCGAAACATCATATCTTCCCTTAACAGCCTTCATATCCATTGAGTCAGATATTATGAGATTTTTATAATTGAAACTGTGTCTTAGCAATTTCTGTACTTCTGCAGAAAGGGTGGCTGGATAATTCTCATCCAGAGAGTTATAGAGAACGTGTGACAGCATTATGGAACTAACGCCTGCATCTATGGCTTTTCTAAATGGGTATGAATCATTGATAATTGATTCTACATTTCTTTTATCTTCCGGTAGATCCACGTGGGAGTCTACCATTACTGATCCGTGTCCTGGAAAGTGTTTAGCTGTTGCCCTAACATCATAAGACTGAATTCCTTTTATAAATTCTGCACCATGTTTTCCAATAGTTTCTAGATCAGAACCGAATGACCTTTCAAGAATTACTGGGTTATATCCATTTAAGGTATCCAGAACAGGGGCAAGGTTCCACCTTATCCCAAGAGAATTTAGCTGGTAACCTGTCAGCATACCTACATAATTTGTGAATTCTGGATTGTCTAATTTGCCAAGAAAAAGATTGCTTGGGCTGTAATCAATCCATGGAATTCTCACCACATTTCCGCCCTCCTGATCAACTGCAATAAATGGGGCTGGAACATTATTTTCAACAACATAGATGTGATTTATCTTACTGATCAGTTCAGTCAATTCCTTCTCATTGCTGAAATCGTTGCCGAATAAAACAACGGAAAGAGGCAGCATTTTTGAAATGTACTTTAAGCTTTCCTCTCTTTCAACTCCCCTCAAACCTGTTTGAATAAATAATCCAGTTCTCATGGCACTCTTATCCTGCAGATTTATTAAATATATTCCTTTTTAAGATTGGTTAAAGATTATCAACAGTTTGCATCTCTATTTCTGATGAGTACTGCTGTCCATGGTAAACCTTCTGCTTTGCAACCTTATAATTGGTAGTATCATACTGATTTCCTGCTATATTCTGGTTTCTGGCGTACTTTGGAAATGCACTGGAAGATATTTCAATCCTTAATCTGTGATCTTTCTTTATTTCATGGAACATACCCCACATATCAATCTCTATCTGAATGATTTTTCCAGGTTCATAAGAAGCCTCCTGGAATGGACCGTTCCTGTACCTCAACCTTGTTATACCGTCCTGAAGTCTCTGTGCATATCCATCCTGATGAACATCAAGTATTTTCATTGTAAAGTCTGTATCCTCACAATCAGAAGAGATGAATATTCTCCCAGTAATTTTTCCGGCAATTGTTAATCCTTCTTCCATTTTCCCTGAAGTATA
>JAKBQK010000511.1 GCA_021835265.1 Thermoplasmata archaeon | reverse complement strand
GTATTGCTGCTATAACTGGCATTTGCATACATAAAGGAGCTTACAAGAGGTAAGAATAGAGATTTATTTGACAGGGAAAAAGAATATTTCGGAAATATGTTCAAAACAGAAAATCAAAGAGAAGGTGTCAGGGCATTTATTGAAAAAAGGAAGGCAAATTTCAACACAAAAATAAATAATAGCCTATTTGAATGAAATAAATCCATCTCTCATTTCTCTAACAGTTGTACTTAGATCCTCAATTTCCATCCCTGTCAATATGCCACTATTGTGGTAGAATTCACTGTATTTTACGCCACTGTCAGGAAAAACAGTATATACATTTATATTCTCTCTAGATTCTGCAATCTTCAGCGCGCCCATAAAATTTGCACCAGAAGAAAATCCAACAAAAATTCCAAGTTCTCTGGCCAGTTTTTGAACACCATCACTGGCATCTCGCTCATTAACATTTATCATTTTATCTACCAGAGATATGTTCTTTTCTATGATTGTCTTATCTTTTGCCTTTAGAAAATTCCTTATTCCCTGAATATACGATGTTTGATCTGACTGAAGCATATAAACTGTTATGGTTGGGCTTCTTCCCTTAAAATATTTAGCGTTCCCAATTATTGATCCTCCTGTTCCCATTGCAATAGCAACGGCATCTGGCAATTTGCCCATCTGCTTTTCAGATTCAGGGGCAGTAGTATAAACATGAGATAGATAATTGAACTCGTTTCCATGCTGATGGAGGCAAACATAAGTCTCTGGTTGTTTCATCGCAATATCAATTGCAGAATTTATAGCAGTCTCAGTGCTGGTAGTATCTTTTGGTTCATTTGTTTCGATGACAGTTGCTCCAGATTTAATTAATTCTTTCTTTGTCTCTTCAGAAGTCCCTGGAGGAATAAAAAGCATGGACTTAATCCCAAGTTTCCTGCAGATATTCCCTATTGCGATTCCTGTATTGCCGGACGTCCCTTCTACAATGATCTTGTTTTTAATAGAGTCATCTGTATGAATCAGATGGTCGATCATGAAAAAAGCTCCCCTATCCTTAATAGAGCCAAATGGATTGAAATACTCAAGTTTAGAATAAACTGCGGAACCATTAGGCGTTTCATACTTTAGCATAGGAGTATTACCAAAACCCTGACTGTAAAAGTCATTTGTGATTGTTCTGCACAGTTTTTCCTTATCTTCGCTCATAATTCCCCATGTAATTTTTCGATATTATTGTTTCCTGAATTTATCAGTAACATATGAATAGTTATTTTCAATGAGAGTAAGATTAATTTGTCTGACTACAACAAAGAGATAGCTGAAGGGTTTGAATTATTAACCCAGGGAGAATTCGAGAAAAGCCTTGAAAAATTCATTACAGCCATAGAGATTGATTCAACCAGGCCTGATGCCTTTTCACTGGCTTCAGAGGCATTTGCGCAAATTGGCGATATTGAGAATGCAAAATCTCACGCTGAGCAAGCGTATAAAATGGACTCTGGAAAACCAGAATACGTGCTTCAGTATGCCTCCATGCTTTATGCAACAGGTGATAGCGAGGAGAGCTTAAAACTCGCAAACGAGGCCCAGAAGAAGGGTGAAATGCCTGAGATACATCTTTTGAAAAGCAATATCTATATGGATATGGAGGAAGCCCAGAAAGCTTTAAAGGAAGCTAAAATAGCATTTGAAATGGATAAGAACCCCATATACAGGACAAATTATGCCATAGTTCTCAAGGAAAGCGGCAAGATAAAGGAATCGACTGAAATTCTTACTAAGATGATACAGGAAAAACCAGATGATCTGGATGCGCTTTACTTACTCTTCCAGAATGAACTGGCAGAAGAGCATCTAGATGAAGCAATGAACTATATTACAAAATGTATATCACTTAATGACTCTGAGCCCCTGTTCTATTCAGAACTTGCTTCAATGATGGAAGATTTCGAAGATAATGAAAAGGCTGAAAAATATTATAAAAAGGCATTGGAGGTCTCCGACAATGATCCAGAGATGGCAATGCAACTTGCAGAATTTTATCAGTCCATGGATAAATTTCAGGAGGGAATTGATGTTCTGGAGGGGGCACATAGCGATGAAGATCCAGAGTATTTTTTAATGATGGGAAAACTTCTCCTTGGAAAGAAGGAATACAACAAGGCCTTATCTCATCTGGACATAGTAATTGAAATGGCAGATGACCCAGAGGCTAAAATTGTAAAAGGGACCTGCTTGATGGAAATAAACAGGTTAAATGATGCCCAATCCATTCTGAAGGAGGCACTAAAGCAAGATTTTCAAACCGAATATGTTGAGTCTTTGTTAAATCAGATCTGGTGGAAGGAGAATAGCAAGAAATTCAAACTATAATCTCCAGCTCTTCCCCATTTATTTTAACTTCGTATGTTTTCAGCTTTGAACAATTTGCATAGTCTCCCATTGTTTTAGGAATAGGATTTTCAAGAACATCTCCATTATTTAGATTGAAAATGATATGATGGGAAGGACACATTATTCTATCATCAGAAAGGGTTCGACATAGAAACAAAGGCCCACCTTTATGAGGGCATTTTGATTCAAACGCAAAGTATTTTCCATTCTGCTTTAGTATTGTAATATCTTCCCCGTCAAGTTGAACTCTTTTCCTGTCCTTGGAATCAAATCCATCATTATGTACACTTATCATACTTTTAGAGAGAGATTTTTGATTTCTTATTAAGATCAACGAACTTCCAGTCACTTCTGACGGATCCCATTCCCCGTTTCTTGTGAACGTAGTTAATTGCACTTAAAGCAGCTACAGAACCCTGTCCTGCTGATATGACTGCCTGTTTATAGGGGATATTTGTCACATCTCCTGCAGCAAACACTCCCTCCCTACTTGTTTTTCCGTTCATGTCTATAATGACTTCATTTTCTTTGTTCATTTCCACAAATCCCTTCAGCATTCCTGTTTTGGCGATATATCCCATTTCAACAAAAACTGCCTTCACCGGGATCTGTTCAACAGAACCATCTTTTTTCTTTAATGACACTGCATTCACGGTCTTATCTCCAAGTATTTCATCCACTTCAGATTCATAAAGGAATTTTACGTTTTCCAGCGATCTTGCCTCTGCGATCATGTCCTCTGAACCTGAAATACGATTTGCCTTCTGAGTTACATAAACCTTTGAAGCTACAGTCCCAAGATATAGGGCTGCCTGCAGTGCGTGATCTCCTGCTCCAGCAACGAGAACATCCTTGTTTTTATACAGTGGCCCATCGCAGATAGAGCAGTAGGAAACACCTCTTCCCTTATATTTCTCCTCTCCTTTACTACCAAGGTCTCTCGGAGTTTTACCAAAGGCAAGTATGAGTGCATCGCATTCATACTGCTCTTCTACACCTTTCAAGATGAACTGATTATCAGACTCAGTAACAGTTCTAATTTCATCATATGAAAATTCCGTACCGTACATCTGAGCCTGTGCCTGAAATTTTGAAGCTAAATCAAATCCTGAAATGCTCTCAAAACCTGGATAATTTTGGATGTCAGTTGTAAGCAATCCCTGTCCCCCTATATCCTTTGTAACCACAAGTGTCTTCATCCCCTGCCTTGATGAATATATGGCAGCGGATAACCCGGCAAAGGCACCCCCTATTACAATAATATCGTATTTCATTCAGTTCAACAGCTTCTTGAGTTTAGCATCCAGCATTGTCTTTGGTACAGCACCTATGCTCACATCCGCTACCTTTCCGTTTTTGAACATTATCACAGTTGGAATACTGGTGATATTGAAGGACGAACTTACTTCAGGGTTTGCATCCACATCAACCTTTCCAAAGGAAATTTTGCCACTGTACTCATTGGCTAGTTCTTCAACTATGGGAGAGAGAAATCTGCATGGAGCACACCAGGATGCCCAGAAGTCCACTACCATAATTTTACTTTTCTTAACCTCATCATTGAAAGTTGCATCTGTTAATTCTACCGGTTTCATTCCTTTTACCTCTTTTTTCTTATTCTCATCTTGAATTCTTGCCATTAGCTTTTTCCTTATGTTTTCTAATTCCAAATCGTCTTCTGACATAATTGAATTCTACTGGATATTATACTGGAGTTAATCAATGTTACGGTTTTGTCAAAAGCATACAAAACCATATATATAACTCCATAATATCACAGTAAAGTATGAAAATAACATCAAAATTGAATTCAGATATTGCATGCTGTTCCGATTTATTAGAGTCTGTTTTTAACTTTGGAAAAACAGATGTGGAGATATTTTACGCACTTACACCAGGGAAATGGTTCAGAATAGAAAAAATTTCAAATGATATAAAAAAAGATCAAAGCACCGTTTACAGATCCTTACAAAAGTTGATTAGCATGGGTTTTGTAATGAGGGATTCAAGAATTATTGAAAATGGCGGTTACTATTATGAATATGCACTATCAGTTTCTTCAACGCTGGACAAGGTAATAAGAGAAAAAATCGATGAATTAACTGATCGTTTGAGAAGTCTTTCAAGAGATCTTATTAGGGAGTTGGAATCGAGAGAAATGATACAGTAATTCTTATCTTACCATTGATATAAATCTTTGAGCTTCTTCTACAACTCTTACTACTCTATATCCATCATTACCTGTTGCTATTTTGCTTTTTTCTCCCCTAGTATATTTTTCGAATTCTGCCACTTCTTCTGCATATAGGTTTCCTGTTTTGAATTCCTTTGTCGTTTCATCGTTAATTTCAATGGTTGCATTTAGAGTTGTACCGAAGAAATTTTTACATCTTATTTTCTTATCAGAAGTTAATAAAGTTAAATCATTTGATAATCCCTCCATTTGTCTGGAAGATAAAGCCGTAGCAAATCCCTTGTCAAATTGCATATTTACAACCATTGATTCATCAATTATTTTTTCTTC
>JAKBQK010000262.1 GCA_021835265.1 Thermoplasmata archaeon | reverse complement strand
GGAATTTCAAAAAATCATGGATGCAATAAAGATAGTTTTTGGGATTTATTGATTTACCCTGATCGCGATCTGACAGCCTCTCCACGCTGAAGGGTTGGAGGTTCCTGCTTCATCGACAGTACCCCCTTCATGCGATCTGAAGGTCTTATTCCATCTCTCACTCTCTTTACAGAGTTTTTCAGGCTTAAATTTCCAACTGCCCAAGGGTATGTTCTCTTTATTGTTCTAACCTTTATTGTTCTTTCTTTCGCAATTCAACTCCTCCCTAAAGCGAAAGGAATCTAAACAGACTAAGAAAGAGCGGGAATCCATCATTAATCTTATTCAGGGTAAGAGTGAATCGGAAATCGTGAATATTGTCATGGAAATTATTCAGAGTATGTATGATAATATCAGTATTCCTTGATTTCATCAGGAAACATAGAAAAGAAGTCTTTCTATATCTTAAGGATCCAAATGTGGAAAAGACCTCAGACAAAGCAGAACAACATTTCTCAATACAGTCATGGCTATTCAAACATCAGTTCAAGACAAATGAGGGATTGTTAAGCACATCATTCTGGTATCATCACTATTTATCAACCGGAATGTGACAATTTCACATAGTAAGAGATTTAAAATAATCCTCCATAATTCACCGGCATAAGTGATTTTGATGCAAACTGTTCTAATAAATAATCTTTGGGTTTTGGTTGCAGCTCTTCTCGTGTTTACTATGACCATATCTGTTGGTTTTCTCGAAATTGGGGAGCTTGGTCACAGAATGGACAGAAGTCTATACAAAACCCTCATAATTACCGGATTTGCATTGTTCTTCATGGGATTGATAGGATTCAATATGGCCTTTGCTCCTACCATTGACGGGCTCATAGGAAATCCCTTCTACAGCAATATATTTCTTGGTCTATTTTCTACAACATTGTCTGGATCGTTGACAGGTGTTTTCTGGCTTACGGGAACAAAGTTCTTTGATACTGGTTTATCCTTGGGTACATATTTTCTATTTGAAACTGCTTTTGCATCTGTAACACTTGCACTCGTTGCTGTTGTTGTGCTCCGCAAGATTAAATTGTCAGCTTTCATGATATTTGCGGTCATTTACTTTGCAGTAATATGGACTTTGCCGGCTGCATGGATCTGGAATCCAACGGGATGGTTATATATGCTTGGCGTCCGTGACTTTGCCGGAGGTTTAGTAGTCCATGCTGCTGCCGGATTCACTGCAATTGCCATAATGGTTAGAATATGGCAGGAAGAAAAGAAGAGAGGGTTAAAACAGTCATTGACGGAAAAGATAAATTTGAATTCGGGATGGTTAACACTTTCAATTCTTCTTCTATGGGTTGGGTGGTTTGGCTTTAATCCCGGGAGTGAACTTGCTTTTACAAATGAAACAGTAATAGTGGTCATAACCACATTCCTGGCCGCCGCATCTGCCATGGTATCAACCATGGGGACACAATTTCTCATTTCTAAAGAGGATCCTGGACTATTGTATGGAGTGAATGGTGTTCTTATGGGACTCATTGTCATAACACCGCTGGCAGGATACGTGAGTCCGGGGAGTGCAGTTGTTATTGGCCTCGTAAGTGGACCGATATTCGTATTTGCTGAACGGATATTTTCAAAGCCAAAATGGTATTCGGATCCAGTGGGAGTACTTCCAGGTCACACTGTTGGAGGAATATTTGGTCTTCTCATGATAGCCTTTTTTACACAAACCGCTTTTGCAGGTGCATCAGGGGCTACAAACCTTCCAAATGGATTACTGTTTGGTGGTGGTTTTGCTGCGTTATATCAGCTTGGGCTTGAGTCGTTTGCCGTTATAGTTGTCGGAGTATTTGTTTTTACTGCTTCTTACATATCGATTTATATTATAAGCAAAGCATTAAAGGGAATACTTCAGGAGAGCGTGTATAACAAATCTTCAATATCTGATTTCAAAGAAGAAATGAATCAGAAACATTCGATACCTCAGAATAGTGTTATTGCTGAGTCTTCTATATCGGATCTTATCGAGAAATGAGATATCTGTGAATCATATTTACATCCTTAACTCGGAACCTTTTTAGGGAACAGTTCAGGTTTTAGATCCAGTAATTCTGCGAGTTCCCTGACCTTTTTCGGTATTTCTGCTATGATTGTTCTTTCTCCAACATCTGTAAGATATATCTTCGACAGCTGGAGCAGTGCATCTTTCACGCTTGTCCTGTTGTTGATCTTCTTATTCTTCAGGAGCTTTAATATCCTGTAATATGTCATCAGCGATATGAATGATACAAATGCATATCCCCTCAGGGTATCATCATCCCTGAAATATGGAGTATCAACCTGAAGAAGGTTCTTGAACACGTCGAAGGCCTCCTCAACATCATTACGGAACTTGTACAGTTCAAATATTGCCTGAGGCTTTTCCCTTGCGTTGGTGAGAATGGCAATCTTGGCTGCTTTGTCTGGAGAATATTGCGGTTTCTTTCCCCCATCTGTGAGGGAATAATACTCACTCTTCTCATCCGCCCTGAGAAGAATATCCTCGAATTTGTGAATGTTGTAATTTTTTACTGTCTGGGTGGAATATCTTATTGTCCTTTTCATGAACATGAAGAAGCCATCCTGCTTTGAGGAATAATCAGGTATCTTCGAATCACGTTTCAGTGGTGTTATGAAATACATTCCATGGTATCCATCTTTCCGAAATTGTGGTCATCGATGAAACCGCGATCCATGACGAATAAGGTACCGGAAGGCATCTCTTCCTGAGTTTTCCTCAGGGTATCAATGTCAGCTATGCTTCCAGGAACCAGCCTCATATAACAAGGTTCATCCCTCATGTGTGAGAAGCCCACTATGATCCTAATCAATGGAGGAACGAGATCATTGTTGTTGTGGGCGTATTCTGCCATCCTTATTCCTGAAGAATATGAAAAGAGGGCAGATGTGTCATATGCAATAACCTCTTTCTGTTTCATGAGTTTGATGAATATGTTCTTCTGTTTATTCTGATCCTTTCCTATTCTTCCAAGCATTGCTGATAACGATTTTGGAGATACCTCATGGATCGTTTTAGACAGCCATGTCTTTTCAATCCATGATTTCAGGGATTTCATTGGAAGTGGATAGATGAGTCTGTTGAATGAGAAGGCAAGTATCTTCATGAAATCTTCAGGATACTCGTTTCTTAATATGGAGATTACATCATCCATAAGGGTCCATGCCAGTTCAATGTGACCGATTTCGTATATACCACGGATTGCAATGATCTCCCTCACCTTCATGGGATGCCCCTTATCACCGTTTATAACCTTGCCCACATACCTTGAAACCTTGTGTCCCTTCTTATGATCAGGATCACATACCATGGAACTTTCATAGACATAATGGTACTTTCCTATCTTTTTTACTTCTCTTGTCATGTTCGTTATAAAGGGGAACATAGAAGTATATAGATCTATGGGTTAATACGTGAAATATTGTCAATTGATCCCTAATTAAGCCCTGAGTTTAGGATATGCATCCCGGTGACGAGGTGTGTAAAGTTATGTTATCTGCAAATTCCCAGGCAGCAGCGAAAGCGAATGGAATATAGCACCGTGAGCCCCAACTGGAAGGGTCGATCTTGTCTCTGGAATTTGAACCATTCCGTCTATTAGCTAATTGGGAAGATGTGGTAATCATGCAACAAGTTGATTAAATATATTTTTTAGACGGATAATGGAAATTAAAATAACTTCTGAAATTCATACTTTCTCATCTGACCAGTTTCTGGTGGTGCAGCCAATTTCAGTTCCCAGAAACGCAAGAAGGAATGATATCAACAACAGAATCAGAATGACAATAACAGGACCAAGGGGGATGCCTATTATGCCTGCAAGCAGGGAAGCCTCTGATATTCTGTATGCGGGCTGATAAACCACTATGGAAAGAAAAACACCTATGGCGCAGAATAACCCCGCGATTGATGCTTTGAATTCCCTGCCGGCAAATATGATGCCTATGGCAATTGCCGGAATGAAAATAATATACCAGAAACCGTACATTGCAAGAAGCAGGGAAGAAACGAGGTCTACCGCATATGCAATTAGAAATAACATTTTTCTGTTCATGGGCTTACACCTCCCGGATACATATAATAGAACTGAGCCGGTGCTGTTAACGGAATCAACCGGTAGTAGATGCCATCATTCCATGGGACAAAATCGTTCTCGTAATACTGGCTCAACGGATTTTCCGATATACCTCCGGGATATATGCCAACACTTGTATATGCATGGGACATGTTTGCCACCATCCTCCATGAAGGACCAAAGTCCGAAATTGTGCCGTATGCTGCATTGATGGTATTACCATCACCTGCCGCCGGTATTTCGGATGTGTTGAATGAGTTGATTCCGAATAAGCTGGACAGATAGCGCTTATGGATATTTCCCCACTGCCATGAATTTGAAATCTTTCCGTATTTATTATTAAGATATGATAAGGTTTTGTTCAATGCCATCAACATCTGGCTCACAGCTGTTTGATGAACGCCGGTAACCGGATTTGAGAACCATTTAACATCAGGATAATTCATTGTCCAGTTCACAAGGTCTTCTATGAGCGGGCCATGGTAGTAGTCGTCGCTTCCTAGGAAGAACGATGTCTGGCCAAGACCCTCTGATGAGGTGATATTATAATACGTCATATACGGGGAGAAAACATCGTTGACATAGTTCTGAATCCAGTAATAATAAATGGTTGCAGCCGTGGAATTGATCGTCATGTTTCCATTCCAGTTCTGGAGTTCGTTGAATATTGTTGCATTCCCGTAACCGGTCTGCTTCATGGCGCTGATGAGCTCTGGAATGAAAATGTTTGTCGTATAATCATGGATAGTTAACTGCACAGCTTCCATCTTGGCTGAATTAAAACCCCTGGTTGAAT
>JAKBQK010000015.1 GCA_021835265.1 Thermoplasmata archaeon | reverse complement strand
TGCGTCAATCCAAGGGTTGGTTATGATTTGATAACTCAGTTCTCCCTCTTTTATGAGTTCATTATTTACATCTGTAATTTCAATTTCTCCGCGTGAAGAAGGTTTGATGTTCTCAATTATTTCGAAAACGCGGTAAGAATATTGGTAAATACCAGTAACTGCTAGGTTAGACAGCGCCTTTTGTGGCTTCTCCGCTATTCCGAGCAGCGCTCCTTCTTGAGATATATTGGCAATACCATATCTTGAAGGGTCCACTACCTCTTTCAGAAAAACTCGTCCTTTATTATTTAGCCTAGATTTTATCCAGCCTGTGTCTCCAAGAACAATATTGTCTCCCAATATGACCGAGATGTTATCCTTTCCAACGAAATCCCTAGCTCTAAGTAGAGCGTCCGCAATCCCCTTGGCACTATCCTGCAAGCCATATGTGAAGTGAGCTCCAAAATCTTCTCCTGATCCGAGAAGTTTGAGAAAATCGCCCGCTTTTCTCTTATCGGTTACAACCATTATTGAGGTGATACCCGAATTAACGAGAGTGGAAATTGGGTAGAAAATCATGGGCTTATCATATATTGGTAGAAGGTGTTTATTTACTGCCTTTGTAAGGGAACGCAGCCTTGTGCCAGTTCCACCAGCAAGAATGACGCCCTTCACGCTTGGCTCATACCAGTTTAAGATTTATTAATTTTGGTTCCTATCGTCATTTTTTAAGCTTTTCATCTCATTTTAAAAAAACAATGAAACGCATTTAAATAAATTGTGAAATTATAGTTCATTAAGTATCCTCTCCTAACTAAATCCTTAAAACTCCAGTATTCTATTCGGAGCGTAATGGGATATCAGGCGAGCAATCCAAGAGTGAGAGGCATTAACCATCCTTGATAAAAAAATTGCTACATCATTTCTAGGTGAGAAGAATGTTTAGCGCTTTCAAGTGACTTTAGTAGATTAGCTTTGAAAAAGCATCAAAAACATAGAAGGTGACTGAAACTTAATTAAATCTTGTGTGTGAACAATAGTTTACTGCAAAGATCTAAGACTGTTAAACGCTTTTGCATACTGGCCAGCAACTATGGCTGGAGTCTGTTTCTTAGCTCTCTCTATTGCGTTTTTAGACTTGTTATCCACCATTTCTGGATTATCAGAAATTCTATTTAGCAATTTTACTATTTCCTCTTTGCTTTTGGTAAAAAAGACTTCGTCATCTGAGAAATATCTAGGTGAAAACTTTGAATCAAGTATTGGAACAGTTCCACATAGCATGGCGCTTATAACGGCCAGCTCAATGCCTTCATATCTTTTGGGGAAAAGGAAAACTATCGAGGAGCGATAATATTTCCCGAGAGTGGCATGATCCTGGAAGCCAACATAATGTATTCTTTCATCTATTGTTTCTTGCTTTGGGCCAATTACTACCAGGTGCCATTTTCTATTCGCTTTCAAAATAGAATCAATCGCGATGTCAAGACCATAATTGTAGGAATTAGTACCAACCCAAGTTGCATACAAAGAGTCACGATTAAGCCCAAGTTCAGTCTTTGTTTCCTCTCTCTCCATGTTGCTGGTAACGGGAAAGAAAGCTCTATCATCTATACTGTTAGGAATGACCATAACTTTTGCGCTTTTCTTCTTGAGGAACTTTTTTACCATTTCCATACTATATACGTTATCACATACCACTTTCTCTGCATAAATAAGACCTAAAAACTCAAAGATCATAGATGGAAAATAAACCAATCCAATTATAGTCCTTTTTGGGAAAGAAAGCTTTCCAAACAAAGTTTTCCCTTTTGAATATGATAAACCAGGAACTGAATGTACCGTTCCATTTCTAAAAATCAAAGAAGATAACCCACCATTATCACCGTGAAAATGGATCACATCAAAAGATTTTCTGAATTTTAACAGGTACACTAGAATCCACAAATTAAATAGCACTTTGGTCAACGGTCCTCTGCTTAGAATCCTTTTCTTTGTCGAGAATTTAACAATCTCCAAAGAGTCTTTCCCAATGAAATCGGAATCCCAATCTCCAGAAAAAAATAGAGATGTTACTTTGTAACCCGAGCCAAGAAATTCCTTAATCAAATTTAGGGTGGCATCTTCGATGCCCCCACAGTGACATGTTGGCGAATTAAAAGTGATTTCGAGAACCTGCTTATTTTTCTCAGATTTGTCTTTCAAGTTATTTAGACTCCTGCAGAGACCCAGTTAAATTTACTTTGCACGAGATTGCAATTACTTATATCAAAATACTTATGACAATAAAGATTTAATTAGTCAAACTCATTATGAATGGCGGTGAAACAGGACTGTATACCACAGAAAAATTTGCACTGATTCCCCTAAAGCAATTTAATGATGAACGAGGAACTTTATCTGTTTTGACTGACAATTTACCATCAGACTTTGTAATTAGACGTGTCTACTCGGTTTCTGGTACAAAGAAAGATATTCCCAGGGGAGAACATTCGCACAGGAAAGTCAAACAGATCATTTTTGTCTTAAAGGGCAAAATTCAGGTTATCCTCGATGATGGTTTTATTAAGACTGACCTCTATCTGAATGCAAATGAAACTGGACTTCTGATTATGCCTTTGGTGTGGGCTACTATTTCTCCCATTGAGGATGATACAATTTATTTCGTTTTTTGTGACGAGGAATACTTAGAATCAGAGTACATTAGAGACAAAGAGGAATTTATGAAAATCGTCAGAGGCAATAAATGAAAGTACCTTTTCTCGACATGAAGAGAGCCTATGCCCCAATAATGCATGAAATATCTGAAGCTTACGAAAAGGTACTTGACAGTGGTAATTTTATACTTGGTCCAGAAGTCAAGGAATTTGAAAAACGTTTCGCTTCATATTGTCAGGCTAAATACTGTGTCGGTGTCGCTTCAGGACTTGATGCCCTAACACTTTCTCTATTAGCCCTTAATTTGAAACCTGGTGACGAAGTCATTGTTCCTGCGAACACATACATAGCGACATGGTTAGCTATTTCCAGGGCCGGTTTAAAGCCGGTCCCAGTTGATGCTAACGTGAAAACTTATCAAATAGATACAGATTTGATAGAAGATGCCATTACAGAAAAAACTAGAGTTTTGATGCCTGTTCACCTTTACTATCAAACGTGTGATATTGATAGGCTGAACGAAATAGCAAAGTCTCATTCACTTGAAGTTATTTCAGATGCTGCTCAGGCCCATGGGATGAAATATAAGGGGAAGATTATAGGATCGCAATTTCTCGCAGAATGCTTTAGCTTCTATCCTACCAAGAACCTCGGCGCATTTGGAGACGGTGGTGCGGTGACAACAAATGATTCCGAAATGTATGAAAGGTTACTCATGCTCAGAAACTATGGTACAAAAAAGAAATACATCAGTGAAGTTAAAGGTTTGAACTCCAGGTTGGACGAGCTTCAGGCTGCCTTTCTCTCAGTTAAAATTAAGTATTTAGACGATTGGAACAATCTGAGGCGCAACGCTGCACAGCAATATTTGTCTCTTCTTAAAGATTTAAGGATCTCACTACCGATGGTGTCGGACTTTGCGATTCCAAACTGGCATATTTTTCCTATTTTATCAGAGTATAGGAATGTAATCAAAGAGACTCTTTCCAAAAATGGTATTGACACAATCATTCACTATCCTGCGCCACCATATCTCCAGCCTGCATACAGTGATGAAAAGTACCCTTCTAATATGTATCCCGTAAGCTCTAAAATCGCAAACGAAATACTCAGTTTGCCCATTTACCCGTATATATCGAAGGAAGAGGTAAGCTACGTTAGTGAAACTATTAAGATTGCTCTGAACGGGCTATAGTCGCCTTGCTTTTATCTCCCCAAGGATACGACGGGCACCTGTAAGTTTATTAATTGAAATTCTGGGAATAGTACATTTAACTGAAAATCCGCTTTCCTTAAGTTTTTTAACAATTTCCCCAGCACCATAAAAGTACTCTACATGAATGTAGTCAAATATTCCCAAAATATCGTTCGTTATATGGTCGAATATCGCTATTTCACAACCCTCACAGCTTATCTTTAGTACGGCTCTCTTGCTTACCTTGAATTCTACTATTAATTCCTCTAAGCTTTTGGTAACCCTTGGTGCGACATACCTGCTATTTTTAATAGGAATCTGATCATTTAATCTTTCTATCCCTTTACCGCTGTTCAAAATCTGCGTTAAAGTGGGTACGTCAATACCAGCATTTACTAATTTTATGACATTATCGCAATTATTCGCTTTTATATTTTCCTTGCAAAACTCGAAGATCTCTTCATCAGGTTCCACTGCTATTACACGTTTTGCTCCTTTGCAGGCAAAATATATGGATGAATCTCCGATGCTTGCCCCTATATCAAGAACATCTCTATTTAAAACTTGAATCCAGTTGTATCTCTTTCCTGAGAAAACATATTCATGACCAAAGGCAATATGATATATCGTGAAAATTCTTTTCTTATCTGCACAATTAAATCGGAATACTTTGTCTTTATCAAGATATTTGAGTTTAGAAATTAAATCTGCAAAATTCTTAGCCTCTAATTTATTTCCTCCTCTAAGAATGAATGACCTCGGCATCTTAAAATTGAAAGATGCTAAGAATGATCTTCTTGGATACCTTAGAAAACCTTTGATGAATTTATATCTTTGATATAAATAAGCAGGGTAGTAGCAAATAGTTGTTAATTTTACTGCAAGGGGAGTTCTTTCCTGCATTCTCAGTCCAGTTTGGTCATCATTATGGAGTTTTTCAATACTCAAGGTGCAATGAAGATATATAGTTAGATATATTATAATATTTGGAGGATTTCTAATAACATCCACTAAAAATCTTTTTCATGACCTCATGATCATTATCCGTGAATCTTTACCGCACTGGATTATCTGAGCTCTACAAGGAG
>JAKBQK010000418.1 GCA_021835265.1 Thermoplasmata archaeon | reverse complement strand
TGATACAGGATACCTACCTATCCTCTTTTTAATATAAAAATCAGTTAATACAGTTATTCGGGTGTAATTTCCAAGTTCTGGTACGTCGGTATTCAATATATAGGGATAAAAAGATTAATATGCACATTCATGTTTTTCTCTCAGCTAGTTTTGAAAGATAGACCTCTTGATCAACAGCAAACACAAGTGAAAAGTATAGGGGAGTTCCGATGATCAGTTGCAATAGTTCCTCAAAAACGCAAACCGAGTTCATGAAAAATAAGGAATGGAATGATTCATTCATCCAATATTATCTTAGTGAAAGAAAATTCGATTGGAAAGATGTGGAACTTGCAATTTCAACTTTGACTAATGATATTTCCCTTAGGACAAAATTAGAAGAAATCGCTAAGAAGCAGCTTGAAGGCGATAGAGGTTCCATAGGTACGTTAGGCGAAGCGCATTTAAGTTATATGCTTGAAAAGAAGAGAAATATCATTTTAACAAAGGCAGGGTGGAAGGATTCACCATTTGACGTTGTAAAAGGCACAGACTTAGTTGGAGTATGTCTTCAAGATCTACTGATAGTCTTAGTTCAAGTTAAGACTAGACCGAAGGACTCGGCAAGACCGTTTACAATTCGTGACCTTAAGAATGATATTTCATTGAAGAAATTGGAGCCAAGCTTTCTGAAAAGATTCGGGTCTTCGTCCTATGCCACTGTTGTATCCACCTTTGAGAGGTTGAACAGATTACACAGATCTCCTCCAAGTAATGGAGTTTCTAAGATTAGAGATGATGTTTATATGAGACTGGGTGTCATTCTGACGGGAAATGCTGAATTCTGGGGAAACATTGATGATGCAGACCCCGGTGATTCCAGTTCGACGAGACCGTGTCAGCTGATTCTATATGTAATTGAAGATTTATCTTCAAAATTAGGGCAGATCACTGCGTTTGAAATTCGTATAAATGATCTAGTTGCGGAGAAACGAATTGTTTGATAGAATAAGGTCTTTTATGGAAAGGCTTCAGAACTCTTACGAAAGCAAGAATGTGGAAGAGACCATAAGACTTCATTCTATGGCGATTAAGGAAGGATTGAATCTTATTGTTGAATCCGATTCGGAGTTCAAAGAGAGCGATGCACTCACTTCAGTTTGGTCCGATATAGGAACGGAGGGAGCCGCCGCACTTTTGAAATCGGTTGAATTAGCAGAAAGATATGACTCTGAAGGGAAAGTTGTGCCAATGATTGACCGTGTTTTTTTACTCAATCTTGCTGCAATTGAAAATTATCGATGTGGCAGACACGGGATAGCTGCTGCAGTCATTAGAAGGGGGGATACAAAAGTGCCAGAAACCTATTCCAAATCCCCCACTGGCAGGATTGTTAGTTTGCTTCGCTCATTTTGCACTGGAAATCTCCAAGAAACTTGGGATACATGTGAGACTCTGAAGAGAGAAGTCACAGATCAGCTATCAAATTTAGGTGCTAATGACTCCGTTATCGATTCAGTTACAGTTCAACTGCTTCTGTCATTATCAAGCGTGGTAGAATTGCTACTTACATTACGGAGACATTTAGAAACTGGAGATCAAGTTCCAATTATTAAGGAAAAGTGGTTGAGCAACATAGTTAAGTTCAGCCAAAACTCAGGGGATGGAGAATATCAGCTGTTTGCAGAGTCGTTTGTTAGAGCATTCAGGAGTTTGGAGAAACTATCAATATGGAATATCCGGGGAATCTATCTGGGTGAAAATAACGTTGACAGCACTTTCATGTCTTGGGCAAGACACAGAGTGGAATCCGGCATGCCTTTCCTCTTTCCCAGTCAGTACGAAGCATTGATTTCCCACAAGTCTCTGTTACATAATCAGGAACTAATTACAATGCCAACAGGCGGAGGAAAAACTCTAGTTTCTGAAGTTTTCATCGTATTGTCACAGATAAAGTCACCAGAAGAGAAGTGTTTATATATAGTTCCAACCCGTGCGTTAGCTGCAGAAAAAAGAGATGACCTTACCAAGGCATTGTCATGGGCTAATTCTCCATTCTCTGTTTGTCAAATGACAGGAGATATAGCTTTTGATGTGAAAGATGCTTTAGCTAAGAATAATGTAATAGTTCTAACACCCGAGAAATTCGACATCTTAATGAGAAATCAATTTTACGGAAATAGAATCTGCGCACTGGTGGTAGACGAGTTCCACACTATCAAGAGCTCTTATCGTGGAATAAAGTTGCAACTTTCTATTAAGAGGTTTCAAAAGAATTTTCGTGCATCTGTCTTGTATATAAGCGCTATTCTGAGAAACTCTGACTTATTATCATTGAGCAAATGGGTCAATTCCCCCGATCCGTTTTCTACAGAGTGGAGACCTACCCCGTCCAGAATAGGAGTGGTTTCAGTTAACGATAGACCCACTTCAATTGTGTCTTTCAACGATGGAACTTTTAAGGAGATTCCAGATTTGGATGGAATTAGAGTCGATGCGGGCAACAAAGTAGGTATAAAAATAGTGAAGACATTCTTGCAGACAGAACATGATCAAGTTCTGCATTTCAATCTAACATGGAGAACTTACAAGAGAGGAGAGAACCGGCTGATCGAACTAGCTAATGATTATATGAAAGAGTTCAAAGGTGAAATCACCTTCGAACCCAGAAAACTGAAAGAGATCAGTGCGAAATTTAGCAGACTGGTTGGAGCAAACGATCCATTGGCTTTAGCATTTCGAAAAGGGATTGCTGTTCACTGGGGTGAATTGCCCCACATAGCCAGAAACCTCGAGGAAAACGCCATCAAAGAAAAAGCGATTGGTCTAATACTGTCGACTTCCACATTAGCCGAAGGGGTGAATTTACCGATAAAGACAATATATCTTCCAAAGTTATCTACTAGAAAGCGACCTTTAGAAAAAGGGCTTTTTTTAAACATTATAGGCAGAGCTGGAAGACCATATTTTCACCCAGAAGGCCAGGTTGTGATAGCATATAATGAAGCGGGGAGGATTGTTGATCGAACACCAAAGGCGAAGGCAGTGGAATACGCTAACACAAGCAGTGAAGACGTAGAACACATTACCACTTCGATTGTGGACACAGGGCGAGCAGTGGAAGAAATGATAAAAATACATGGAATATGGAGTAAAGGCGGGTTGGAGCCAACTTTGGATTGGGAGATGAAAGTTAAAGATTTTCAAAAGCGAGAGTTCCAGAGAGCATTGGCCGAAGTAGAAGCTTTGTCCTCGAGTTTGTTGGCATGTGTCGTAGAGGGACTAATTTCCGATGTTAACTATGAATCGATTGAGGATTTAGTATTTCTTGGCCCGGAGTCGGACGATCAGAGACAACTCGTAAAGAAACTAATAGAACTGGTGCAGAAGAGACTTTATCACTTTGAGATTTTACACAACGTAGGAAATTCTGTTAATGTTACACCTTGGGGAAAAGTTGTTTATATGACTGGTCTTGGTCCAGTTTCTTGCCAGAAATTGAGAGTATTTGCCATTGAATTGCTATCTAAACAAATTGGGAAGAAGATCATAGGACGAGACATTACCAAAGGGAGGACTGAATCTAACTTATTTGCGAAAGAACTACTGAAAGCCATCCACCTTCCACTGGAAAAATATGTGTTTGGCTACGGAGAGTTTAGGCCGATTGACGAAGAGCTCCTGCTTCATTGGATCGCTGGATTGCCACTCGAGGAAATATCAAAATATGATTCAGAACTTGAAGGTAACTTCCTGAAAACCTTCATGAAACTTGAAGGAGTACTTTCTGGCTATGCCTCGTGGGTTCTCGATTCTATACATTTGATTTCTCAATTGGAGAGGGTGGAACCTTCTATCACCAGGAATATCCACGCAATGGCTGTGTACACTCTTTATGGTCACTTCGATCGTTATGTCATAAAGTTGCTGGAAAAAGACGTTAACAAAACATTGTTGCGAGATGATATAATTACATTGAGGGAGAGTTTACCCACACTCAAGGATCTATTTGAGAACAAATATGATGCAGAAATCCTAAGCGACATTCTTACAAGAGCCAAGAGGAGGACTAGAATGGAAGAGAGATATGTCGCAGACTCACTTGTGAAGCTCGCATCCTAAAACAGTTGTCCTCACAATTGAATTGTAAGAGTAGATGCTCCATTTGGCGTCTGCAATTGATGGACGAATAACACTTTAAGTTCAGTGTGCTAAATGGGCTATATCCACTTAATTAAATAAGTGACTCCCTACCTATCCTTTACCCATTGCGATATTAATTTTTCACTCATATACAGGATAGAAACCATTCATTTCTCATTTTCAGATTGTTTGAATCAGTTCTCTGCTAAAAGTCCTGATCACTATTGGATACAACATCAACAATAGCCACAGGCTCGGGTATAACCAGCAAGTTCGTGCTGGTGAGAGAGATCACGCTGAACTCAGTCAAAATATAGACAACAAAGAATGGAATAAACCCCACCATTGATATACCTAAGGACATAAGCAAATATCCTCAAAGCATTTAAGGGACTAGCACAGTTACACGCAGCAGAGGGCTACCAAATCAATCATAAACTTCGCCCCTATGTTCAAATCGCAATAAAATGATTGAATTACCATCTATTGCATATATTAACCTAAACGGGACTATTCTGATGGTTCTCTCACCCTTCAAAGCATACCTAAGCGGTTTTCCAATTTCTGGGTTTTCTATTATTATTTTAATGTTCTTTTCTAGTCTCTCTTTGATTTTCTTATCCCTCACTTTCTTAACTTCATGTTCAAATTTAGAAGTGTAGACTATACTGGTTATAGGTATTACCATTCTTTTAGCTCTCTGAAGAAGTCATCTTTGGAAAGGACCTTATACTTCCCTTTATCAATGTCCTCCCATGCTTCCTCAATGAGTCTTAGTGTTTTAATATCTTCAGGAGA
>JAKBQK010000115.1 GCA_021835265.1 Thermoplasmata archaeon | reverse complement strand
ACGCTAGGGCAAAGGATGGAAAGAAGATATCCCTGGCTGATCTCATTGTGATTGCTGGGAATGCAGGTGTTGAAAAAGCTGCAGAAGACGGGGGAGTGAAGATCAAAGTTCCCTTTGTTCCTGGAAGAATGGATGCACTCCAGGAGCAGACAGATGTGGAATCCATTGATTTGCTTAGGCCAAAAGCTGACGGTTTCAGAAATTATGCACCAGAATCTGGAGGCATAAAGGAGGAATTTCTTCTTGTGGACAAAGCGCAGCTGCTTACACTGACAATTCCGGAAATGACTGTCCTGGTTGGTGGAATGAGAGTACTGGATGCCAATTACAGGCATTCTCAGAACGGTGTGTTCACAGATCATCCGGGAATGCTCACCAATGACTTCTTTGTGAATCTCCTTGACCAAGGAACTACCTGGAAATCCAAGAATGACTCTCATACACTGTTTGAAGGAACAGATGCAAAGTCTGGGAAAAAGAAATGGACAGCAAGCAGAGTGGATCTGATATTTGGTTCCCACTCTGAATTGCGTGCGGTTGCCGAGGTCTATGGAAGTCGGGACGGAAAGGAGAAATTCGTGAGGGATTTCGTAGATGCATGGGCCAAAATAATGAATCTGGACAGGTATGACATCAAATAATAAATTGAAATAACTATATTCCATTTTTTATCTTTTGTACTTAAAATGGGATGCTACTTATCCGTTAATTGTATATGTATTATGCTGATTGCAATATATGGTTAAAATCACAATTAACGTTTATGATGAACTTTATACTGAGAACGTTTAAGAATCCATAGAAAAGTATGATAATATCAAGAAAAACTCAAAGATCATCAACCTGCGCCTCATAAATAAGATTACAATTACAGTAAAACATGGGAAAAGAATTATGTTCAAGGCAAAAAATAACCTTTACCCTTATATGCAGACATTGAAAAAAAAGAGGTATGAAGAATAGAGATATCACACTTTATATTACCATACTTGGGATCAATGCCTTTTACTCAGCCTGCATATTTTCTTATAACGATGACCTAACCTAATTCTGATCGAAGTAGAAATTTTTCTCCTATTTCGGACTCGTTTCCATTCAGACGCAATGCGGAAACGGGAGGAGTCCTTAAGAGTATAGATGAAGAAATGCCCTAGGAATATGTAAAAAGAAGATTTCTCATATAAAAATTTTAAATTATTTATTTTATCAAAATCAAATAATTAAGTTCCACAAACTACAAATGACTAAACAAAATTTATGTCTTATGCACACATCTATTTTAGAGGAATTCAAGTGATGGATACGGAAATATTGAATGACCGTTTTAACATTGAAGAGGAAGCCAATAGGAAGATATCCAAATTTAAAAGTGAGATTGTGACTTTAATTTCTGGTAAAGAAAGCGAATTTTTCTATATGGTACCGTATTTCTATCTGTCTTTGTTTGAAAGGTTATCGCGTAACGGTCAATCCTCTACGGATATAATAAAAAGAGATCCAATATGGTGGCGGAGCACTAACTCATTCAATGGAGCCCTAGAATTAATATTGCCAGATTTAATTCCTTTGAAAACACCCAGAGGAATGAATTATGGTACAGTTGATAGGATTTTTGAAAAAAAATTTTTTGAGAAAACTTTTCAACTGCTTTTAAAGCTGGGAAACTGGATTCACGTAAAACAGGACAAAAACGTGCAATGCATTCAAATGCAAAACGACACTGTTCAACCCTGCATTAAGAACTTTAAAAAAAGTTACCAAGATTACGTTGAAAAAGTCTCGTCTAGTGACGAAGGAACACGCGTACTTGAAAATCTATACTTTAGATTGTTTGCGGATCCTCCATTACGAAGTAAAATCGACAATTCCATTAAATCAATTTATGGCTTTTCTATAAATACTCTGGCAGATGCATTAGAATTTCTGAGGGAGATTGCCAAAAATGACGCGATTCCAATTCATTCTTCAAATGAAATCAGGAAGATCTTTCAAAAAAACATCAAAAATATGGAAGCTGATAATCTATTAGAATATCTTACATTTAAAAAAGGTAAGTCCCTTCAAACTTCTCCGATGGTTCCAGTAGTTAGTGGAAGGTTGTTGGTTCTACCTTGGATATTGAACCTTGGAATCATCTTCAATGAAATATTGAAAACTACTATAGCTCAAAACAACCTCGCTGGAACAATAGGAAATTTTATGGGCAAAGTGGCATTTGAAGATTATGTTGCTAAAAAAGTTCAGGGAATGGGCTATGCCCCACAACGAAACATTAAGATTAAGGTAAGTAAATATCAAGGTATTGCCAGTGTCTTGGGTAAGGAAACCGGATTTGAGCTAGATCTTTTGATTCCTACAAACAGGCAAGGGTTAGTGATATCATGCAAGGGTGGGAAAAAAGAACTCCCTAGACTTTTTTACGACCAACAATGGGCAGAATATCCTGAGAGTGATATCAAAATAAGAATTGAGGAAAACAAAAAACATTTAGAAGAAATAAGCAAAATAGCTGCTTGTTTTCGAGCTAATAAAAATTTGGCTCAAGATTATGGGGTAGAGTGGTTAGAAATCATCCCTGTGGTCGTTTATGCAAGCATACAGCCCCTTTCGATTTACTCAATCAGGAATGAAGAAGAAGTTAATTGCGATGCGATCATTAGGACTACAGACGAGTTGTGTGAGATGCTATCTAAGTTATATTGAGTATAATACCTGGCTCTATTTCTTCTTGCTTCTCACCACTACACCTAACATGAACTTTTCCTTGTAGGCTCGAATTTAACAGACGCTGTCGATAAGTGGTGGATTGTTTCACGTTTCAAAAGAATTGAAATATAAATGAAATACTATTCATTATATAACCAAGATTTGTTTATATCTTTAAACAAATTTTCGAAAGAAGATATAGTGGTGCTATCAGTAAACTTTTCAGGTGCCGTCCTGACCCATTCGATGAGTATTTGTGCTGGCTTCATTTTTTCAAGACTAGATATTCCCTTATTATTTAATGCGTTCTTGATTTTAGGTACAATAGAGCTAGAGCCATCATCCTCACTCAGAATTAATTCTGTTAAATTATATGCTTTCTTAACCGCATCAACGTAAATTTCTTGTGGAAACATGTCTTCGATATCGGTTCCCTTCCCATTTGTATATGAACTTACGAAGAATGATTCAATTAAGAGGCGATTCTTTATTTCTTCTCCTTTCTTGATTCCAGGGTCATCCCCATCTAACAATACACGAATTTCGACATTTTGACCTTTTAACATTGCAGCCAATGGCATTAATTTACTTACTCCACCGGATGGGACAATTATAGCGTCTTCACGCAACTTCTCCTTTTTCAAATCAGATAATAAACCATTCATAGCTTTTAAGATAAAATAATCAGTAATGCCCTCGACCACCAATTGTCGTTTAGAATAAAATAGAGTCTGAGCTATGGAGTATCCCAAAGCTGCTTGTAATGGAAATAAAGAATCCTTATCTTGCGGCCAAACATTACTAGAAATCTTAGTGGTTCCATTTATCTTGTCCTCATAGACGACTCGTATTCTTTCAAGGTTGTCTCCATCTATCATAAATGGGGAATGTGTAGTATAAAACAATTGATTCTCTCTTGATAGATTTTCCAAGAACTTTACAATTTTTTGTTGTGCTGTTCCGTGTAGTTGCAATCCAGCTTCATCAAGCAAAAGTATTGAATTATTGTAAGCCCCCTTCGCTTCCTCAAGAAATACAAGGTAAAATGAAAAGAAATACTGCATTCCTGCACTTCTTTGGTCGAGTTCTATCTCGCTGGAATCCAAATCATCGGATACCCAAACTCTAAAAAACGGCCCATCAGTCCGATATCTGAACCTGTGTATCCGTTGTTCCCACCATTCAGAAAACTTCTTCGTCATTTCATTAGAAGCCGAAGACATTAAAATTGCCCTTTCATCAGCAAATCTTTTCAACTCATCTGCAGCTTTGTTTTGTTGTGTCGGATCAAGCTGAAGGAGCTTGTCTACTTCCAACCCCACATGTTGAAATAATGCTTTGGTCGATCTTACACGTGGTGCGGTTGGGGTGGTCTTTATTTGCTGAATGAATGTTGGAAGATGCACTGCACTATCAAGTACATCATATCTGTCAAAGTATACAAATTTTGGAATGTGTGAAGTTATCCACTCCTTCGCTTTGTTAAGTTGTGACATGGACTCAATTGAGACTTTTATTTGATTAAGTGCGTTCATTCCACTCTTCACCACATCTTTCTGCCATTGTTCATTAATTTGGGAAGATATAGTGTTGATTAACTCATTGATCGTTGATTCCCCTGTATGTTCTTCGGGCTTAAATGTTCGAAATTGTGAAATCTTTTGAGTGACAAAGGGAAGAAGCTTAGACTTAATCTCTGCTAAAGATCCTCCTTTCCCATCAGGAGCCATTGATGTTTGCAATTCTGTTTGTAGTGTTTCAAGAATAGCCAAAGTTTGACTGTTCGTAACATCAGTATTGTTTGGCCCTGGGACAAATTCTATTTCAAATTTCTGAGAATAATACCTTGTACATACCACGCTGGTAAGGTCTTTAAGCAAGGGGCATACTTGATTGATATTCTTCTTTTCTTCTACAGAAATGCTGAATTCAGCACTGGATACAGGCCAATCTTTTGTTTTGAACTCACTCGTATAACGGCGTCTTGGAAACTCCTTCAGCCCATCATACTTCTCACCATCTGAGGGGTTGAGTTTTGAAAGCCCTCTAAAAATAGACGATTTTCCTGATTCATTCTTTCCGACAAAAACATTTAAATCAGAGCAATCGACCCAGTCCGTATCGTCAATCTTCTTGTAATTTTGTACTCTAAATCTCTTCATTTTCATAGGAAGTAGATCCCTCTTTCAATCTATAATGAACATACTTACCTTTGATATATATCTAACTTTTCATTCTAACA
>JAKBQK010000426.1 GCA_021835265.1 Thermoplasmata archaeon | reverse complement strand
TCCATTTTCTCTTTCATATCCTTTAAAAGTTGTCATTTTACCACCTCATTGTCTTTATATTGTGAACGTGGACATGTTCACCCTTCTTTATATCCTGTGATGCCTGTCCAACGGGCTCACTGTACTCAATTATTTTATCTCCTTTTTTTATATCTCTCAATGCAATTTTATGCCCAAGAGAAATATCTTCAGTAGCTTTGAGAGTAATCTTTTGGTTGTTGTCCAGATAAACTCCCTCTACCGTCTCATCTTTTTTTATGTCGTACGTTGCAACACCAACATAATCTTCCTTGGCGTGTATAAGAAACTTGCTTGCCATATTACTAAATTTTATACATGTATTTTAACTTTTCCAAAAAAAAATTACGATAACAATATTTCAAAAACTTTTGTAAGCGATATATTCTTATATAATTGTGTTGTTCCATTATGGAATCTCCAATCCTTTTTTCAAAAAACATGTAGTCTAATGAGTTTACAGTTACCATAAAGTGTCGGACGTATTAACATAGGAGACATGACTTTATAGCTATTTAATACAGTATTCTTGAAGACACAGAATTTTACTACGTTTTTTGA
Source organism: Thermoplasmata archaeon (assembly GCA_021835265.1). The sequence continues at coordinate 4,378 of JAKBQK010000426.1, read as the reverse complement.
CCTCACAGTGTGGGTACGCAATATTCCTTAGCTGACTAATACTGTTTTCTTCCCTGATTTTCATATTTATTGTGCTATTCTCAATCCTATGGCGGTAATCTAACGTCATGAAAAATCCTATTTTCTATATCATTTCTTATTGAAACACGGGCTACAGAAAGATTTGTATTGTATTACGTAGGTACCAGTTATGACCATAACTACGAGAAAACATAAGAGCAAGAGCGGAGAAGGACATCACGAACTTGTTGATGTGAGAAGGAGCATGGGGGAGGTTTACATAACGCAATAATCCAGGCCGTATATGCTCAAGTACCCAAACCATTATACAATCCTAAAAAACTCGAAATAGCCAACACCTGAGATCATCCTGAAGCAATCCGAAATGAGAGATTCCGTTCGGATGAATCAAAGTATGATCATCGGTTGTATGGTCTACTGCTTGTAAGTGAAGGTATGATCTGTACAATACAGGAGATATACTTGGAGAAGATCCTAGAACAGTAGAAAGATGGGTTAAGAGGTTCAACGAGGGGTAAACTAACCGGGAAGGTTTTCAAAACTTACAACTCAACAGATGGCTGGATGAATGTTATTTCAACCAGCATGGAACCACCCTGGCCAAGTGGGTTCCACCGGAAGATGCCGATCCAACGGTACTGCAGTATCCCACCAGAAAAGGTGTCAGCGTACTCGGTGCAGTGAATATCAGAACTGGAGAATTCGTTGGGATGGTATCAAACGTATTCAACACCATAACTTTCAAAAGATTCCTTACCGTCCTGAAAAAGAGAGGAAATGGAAAGAGGATGCAGAGATACCAGATTCTGATATTTGGAATATAAACGAAGAGTGGGCAACGGAAATAAGGTATATTAACATGGAGAATAATAGGAGGCGCAAACAGGATCTTTTCGAAATTACAGAAGATCATAAACACTATCACAGCAACTAATTTATAAAAAATATATATGCATGGACTGAAGGTTCATGAGAACAGCTTATAATGATTTAACTGAAGGTCTCCGTCTCTTTGTGCATTCCTGGGATATTTTTGATGAGGGTGCAAACAGAATTGTTGAATTTGCGAGAAAGAGTCACATCGAATTTCTCAATGTTGCAGTTAGTTATCATGCCGGCAGATTCATGTTACCTCACAATCCCACTAAGAGAATGTATACGGCAGAGGAGGGTACGGTATATTTTGAACCTCATCCGGAACAATATTCAAATAGCAGAATAAAACCAATAAGATCTGATATTTACAAAAACCTCGATGTGATGGAGGTATTGTCTGGTGCCATTGACGGAACGGGAATTGGTATAAATGCGTGGACTGTCTGCTTTCATAATGCAGTGTTCGCCTCTAAGTTTCCTGAACTAGCAGTGGTGGATCCTTATGGCTCGCCTGACCATAATTATCTATGCCCTACAAGAACTGAGAATTTCAACTATGTAGTGAACCTGATTTCAGATATTGCTGAGAATTATGAAGTTTCCACAGTACAGCTTGAATCTTTATCCTTTCCCAATGGTGTGAGACACGGGTATCATCATGAAAATTTCCTTGTACCAATAAATCCGGTTGCATCATTCCTGTTCTCCACATGTTATTGCAGCAGTTGTCAGAATGTGACATCAGATATGGGTTTCGATCTTGTAGAAATCAAGGGAAAAGCCAAAAGATTTATAGACAGATCTCTGACCTTTGAAGAAAACAATAGTGAAGTTTATCTGACTGATGAATACAGGGAACTTGAACCTTTCTTGGATAATCTTTTCAGTATTAAGAACAAAATAGTTACTGAAACGTACCGAAAATTAAGAGAGATAATTCACAGAAAGTTCCCAAAACTGAAAATAAGTTTAATAAGCAATCCAGAAACCAACAGAAACCAGGGAATTAATTTGTCCTCAATAGCAGATCACCTTGACGCTGTCGATTATCTCGTTTATTTCCAGGATGCGAAAAACATTCACGATTCTGTTTTAAAGGCCAAAACTGATCTGTCGAAAAAGGCAAAGTTGGTTCCGGCCCTTAAAATGGGTTATCCGTTTTCATATAAGGAAGACATAATACAAAAAAATATGCGGGCAGTTCTTGACTGTGGGATAGATGGAATCAATTTCTACAACTATGGATGGGTTACTTCAGAGGTTCTGGAATCACTGGGAAATGCAATAAAGAAAACACTTTGATTAATTAAAAAAAATCATTTGTAATTTCAATATCATCAATTAAGAACAGATTACCGAACATATTAAACCTATCAAATCATGAAACATGCAATGTCTAGAGATAAGATGAAACGAATCATTGTGGAAAGCCTGCCAAGGGCCGGACAATATTCTCATGCTGTGATATCCGGCGATCTTGTGTTTATCTCCGGTGTCACTGGTCAGACAACACAGGAAAACAGTTTTACCGAACAATTCGACGAGTCAGTAAGGAAAATCGAAAAGATTTTGGCGGAAGCTAGTTCTTCAATTAGTGATGTTGTTAAAGTTACTGCCTACCTTTCTGACCAAAAATTTTTCCAAGAGTTCAATAGGCTATTCAACAACATATTCACATCAGCTCCAGTCAGAACCACAATTGTGTGCGGTTTTGTTAATAGCCTTGTTAAGATTGAGCTAGATGTTATAGCAGCAAAATCTAAATGATTTGTGGAAGTTCTAACTTCAATTCTCTTTTTCAGGAGAAAAAAGTATTCCGCCATCAATTGTTAAATAAAATACAATAAGTATAAAAATAAAAAAGGGAAATTAGTCTTCTTTTTCTCTTCGGAAGTAAACCCATTTTCCTCCATATTTGTCTTTCACAGATTCCAGTGGAACATTCTTTGTTTCCCGCAAAAACAAAAGTGTGAAGAAGAATGCAGCAACTGCCATTCCAAGTTCGAACTCATACCATGTGAACAACCCGAAGGCGGATTTCCAAATTGGGAAGATCAACAAAATGACAAAGTTTGTGAAAGTATCAATTGCCATGAATATTCCAACAACCCCTCCTCTAATATGAGTTGGGAACACCTCTCCGGAAACAGTCCATAGAATACTTCCTGGCCCAACATGGAAGAAAAGCAGGAACAGATTCATGGAGATAAATATGAATAGAACCGCCTGAGCGAGGAGATTGTGGTTCAAATAGATGATACCAACTATTGAAAGAGCTATTGCTATTGCTTCACCTAAGTAGGAATAAACCCCCAGAGGTCTTCTTCCCACTTTGTCAATGAGATAGAAAGAGAGAGCAAATTCAGCAATTCCTGCTGTCTCTGCAATTCCAGTTTGCAAAATCGCTTTGGATCCTGTCAGACCGAGATAAGTGTAAATGGTTGGCCCATAAGAGAGTATGACATTAATTCCGGTTGATGGTACAAACATCATGAAAATAGCAATTATAATGAAAGCTCTCTTATATGCCTTGTCCGCAAAAAGGGTTTTTAAACTTATCTTTTTGAGCTTTGTATCATCAGTTGCAACATTCTCGAGGTTAGCACTACTGCTTCCAAAGAACTCAAGCGATTTAGCTGCCTTTTTGACATCACCCTTGTTCATCAGCCACCTTGGGCTTTCAGGAAGGTATACCCTTGTAGCCAGAAGAATAATTGCTGGAATGAGACCTACACCAAACATTAATCTCCAGTTGGCGGTGAATGACAGTGCGTACCCAACCCAAAAAGAAATAATAGCACCAGCGAAATACATCAACTGTTCAAGCATGTTGGATCTCCCCCTAACTTTTGTTCTGGATAGTTCAGATAAATATGATGGTGCAATAGCATAATCCTGTCCAACTGCAATGCCAACAAGCGCCCTCATTATAATCAACTCGATGCTACTTACAACGAGAGCAGACATGATGGCAAACACGGCATAAATAGCCGCATCGACCAACAATAATGGCTTCCTACCAACTCTATCTATAATTGGACCAGAGAATATTGCTCCAAATACCATAAAAAGGGACTCAATAGCAACGGTCAGACCCACAAGACTTGAGTTCAATTTGAAGTAAGGGGTAATAAATATCAAAGCTGATCCGATAATAGTTGTATCATACCCTGCCAAAAAACCGCCAAGTGCGATAACAGTTATAACGAACCAGTACCTGAGATTCTTAGTCCCCTGATCTAATCTTTGACTAATATCCATAGGATCGATACAAACGTTTAATATTTAAATGTTCTTTTTGAAAGACATCAGAAAAAATTTTGTGACAGATATACTTTAAAATATACACAACGTCATAAATGTTTACGTGTAATTTAAACAAGTGTTCAACATATTACATTATGAAAAAACAAACAATTCCCGAGAATAAGAAGAATGAGATGATTAAAGAGATAAGACGCGACGACGATTCAAAATACGA
>JAKBQK010000156.1 GCA_021835265.1 Thermoplasmata archaeon | reverse complement strand
CGATCTCCTGACTATGGGCTAAACCTAATAGGGGCACTGAAACCATATTCAAATTCTAGGGTAATGATTTTGCCGGACAATTCATCTTCTCTCTCTTATGTATATAATGGAGTGAGTTATTACGACGTTTATGGTTTCCCCTACGGCTACCAGAATTTTTTATCCTTGTTCCCGAATCTCACAGTTTTTCAGGAGATTGGTAGCGCATTTGAAAACGGAAATTCACTCATTGTTGGAAATCTACTCGAATCTCAGGATATTAGTGCAATAGTAGTTTTGCATACGATGGAAAATAACCCGATTACCGCCTCAGGAACCGTAATAAATGGAGGGGGTATGCAGTTCGCCAAAATATTGAACGGCACATCAGTTTACATTCCGAAGATATGGAACAATAATTACTCTCTCTATGTCTTCAGCCCTTCGAGGTCTCTGGAACAGTTAGAAGGCGCGTCCAATAATGTCCTAACAGGTGTGAGCTACAGCATGGTAAACGACAGCTCAATTCTTACTTCTGGCCTGTCATACGAATCCTTACCTATTACTTTGAATGTAACCTCCCCAAATTATTCCGCATCATACAACCCTCAAGTATTATTAAACCGCTCAAGTCAGATTTACATAAATGATAATTTCAGCAACATCATGTTCTACGATGGCAACGGAACTCCAGTATATGCATGGATATCAAGCATAGCGAATAGCACTGCCACTATTTATCTCAAAATCGAACACAGAATAAACCAGACTATATACCTCAGGATATATCCGGAAATTGTAAATGAACTGTCTGGAAGCGGATATCTTGGAGAAGCACCAGAACTTTCAGGCACAGGCACAAATACTCTGCCAGAGAATATAATTTATTCCACCGTATTTATTGGTGTTTATGGCTATGGTTATGATGGCGACCTTTTCACTCTTAACGTCACATTTAATCCATTGGATTTTATTAACGTTGAAAATTTTAATCTCAGCAACGTTGGTTTCTATACATACAACGGTGCATTATTAAATACATCTTTACATGGGACTGCAAGTAATACTTCTACATCTGCAACAGTTACAATTTCATTCCCCGGTGGTGTTCCATATTTCCGTCAATTTACGACTAATAATGGTGCTGGTTATAATATTTTTTATATGGGCTTTGCATCGAAAAACACTGATCTAAATGTATTACATTCTGATATAAATTATAACGAAAGTTCATCCCAAACTGCAATGGATATAGGATATCTTCCATACGCTGTTAAAAACTTTGGACTGTATAATGAATATGACAATGGAAAGTATGTATTTCCGTATTTTAATGATTATTTAAATGAAAGTTATGCAAACGCTTGGATATTTAATATTCCTGTAAGTGGATATGGCTTTCTTTCTGGTAGTGTTTATGGTCCTTTGGCTTACAGCAACTTCTATTTGACAACGTTATATCCCGGTCAGGAAGGCATAACATATTCCGAAATTTTCGGAGGGCAAACTGCTTCCCCGCTTTACGTTTCAAACAATAATGATTCATCCATGATGGGATATTATCCGGATACATCTAATATTTGTAGCGGCGGAATCAATTTAACATTGCAGAGGCACTCCACAGATATAGGTTTTGGTTCAAATAACAGCCAGGTAGCTATATATAATGATTACAACAATTCAGTGGCATATACCTCTCAAACTCTATACAGCGTTTCCACTCCCGGATGGACAAATTATGCGGTATATTACAGTCAGAATAATTTACAGTTTGCTTTGAACGGAAAAAGTGTGTTAAATTACTCCTCCGATATAACAGATCCAAATCTTATGCTTTCGGCAGTCGGTTCCGGTTCTATGTTCACACTATACTCTATGGTTTTAAATTACACTTCAGGCTCAGCCAGATTTAGCGTTGGGAAGACATTAATGTTTCAAGCTAACTTCCTTGGATTGCCCTTGCAGGATCCGGTTTATTCTAACAGTTCTGTCACATTCTCCACATTCAGTCCTGGATTTGTAAACAGTACCCTTATATGGGTTATAAACAATGAAACTTTAATCGGCCAGTCTGTGCGGTACATATTCACTGCTCCCGGGAATTATTCCATCAAGTTGATAGGCAATAACCATACATATAATATGACGGAGGAAGTCCTACCAGAACCTGCTGCCTTGAAGATAAGCGAAAAAAGCTATTCGGGCACTGGTTTGCATGATCTATCCATTCTCAGCAGCTCCGGCATATACATGTGGTATGTCAATGGACAGTGTGTCGGAAGCGATTCTTCTAAGCTGACGTATAATTTCATATACCAAGGGGAATATTCGGTCAAGGTGTTTGTTTTCAATAGTTATGGGAGTTTTAACCAAAGCTTCATTGTTACGGTTAAAAATAGGAATATGCTGACATCAAGTGATATTCTGTTCTTCATATACAACACCATACTACCGGTGATATTTACCATATATCTAGTAGATAACAAGTTCAAATTTCTTGTTAACAGGAATTTTATCAAAATTTTTAAGCGCTTAGATCGAAAAGTTTAGTATTGTGTGTAAATTAATCTTAAAGACTAAGATGAAATATGAAGATAAATAAGGATATTGTATGCATTGTAGTAACTCACAATCCACCTCCAACTATAAATAAATTGGCAGAACAGATCAGTAACATAAGAATCTTAATGATTGATTCTTCAGATTCCGACAAATACAATTTAATGAAGGAGCACTTTAAGAATAAGGAAAACGTAATAATTTACCATGAAGACAGGCATATTGGATTAGGAAATGCCTTAAATATAGGGATCAAGATGAGTCAAGAAATAGGATTTAAGTATCTATTGATAATGGAGGACGATTCTTATTTTCGAGATAATGTTGACTTAGCTAATATCATTAACAAATTTAGTTATTCTCATAATAACGATTCCGTTTTATATCTGTCTGAAACTGACAGCAATTCAGCCGATGATTTTCTACCTGTGAACTATTACCTTGGAACAAACACAGGTATATTGATTAGCTTTGGATTAGCAGACAAAATTTCCTTCAGGTCTGATTTCTTTATGGATCAAATAGATATTGATTTTCAATTCAATGTCAGGAAATATGGACACAAAACATATGTGACAAAAAAGGGGATCATAGCCAGATTGCCAATTGGAAGAGAGAAAGGGAGAGGGATCAATACAATTAGTATATTTCGATTTTATTTACTCACTCGAAACACATTAAGATTGTTTTTGGAAAAGAAAATATCTCCAGTCGGTTTGGTTTACATTCTGGGTTATTTTTTGAAGGGTGTAGTTTCAGGACAAAATATTAAACTATTGCTAACGGCGCTCTTGCGTGGCTTACTGGATGGAATAAAAAATAACTTAGGCATTACTGAAACTCTAAAATTCTTTAGACCAGACTTACAATCCTGAATGTAAATCTAAGTAAATCTTTAAAGTTTAAACCATGATTGGAACATTAATGCTGAATAGATTCGCCCTAGGACTCAATCGAACCAGATTTTTACGCTTTCTTTCTATTTTTCACATACCCTCTCTGTATCCTGTAATCGATTGCAGAGTGCAGTCCTTCGTCATTGTAGAGATAGGTGAACCGAAATATTATGCTCCCTGTGTCCTCTAGAAGGAAAAGGAGTTAAAGTGATTTTGTATATTTACCTATGAATGAAGTTTTTTGATCATACTTTATAACATATAGCGTACGGACCGGAGAAAGGTTGCAGATCTTTTCTTTGGGTATGGATAGTGTACACATTTCTGTGTATATATAGCCTATCTTTGCCATTAAATAACACTACATCATTCTGTGAACATAGTATTTGACTGGTGATCTGGATCCACTCCCTTCAGACAGTTTTTTGAGTTCATTCAAGTAATTCAACATGTTTGTACCTCCCAATTTCTTTTTCGGTCCATTTCTTCCTGAAAGCTTCATTCAATATTGCAGATTCAAACTCCTCAGGTGTCATGTAATCCAGTGAAGAATGTGGTCTTACTGAATTATAATCATTTACCGCCCATTCCATGTATTTTCGAAAATCTTCAAAGCTGACGAATTCCCTTGTGTATATGTAGTCATCCTTGAATCTCCCGAAGTATGATTCAATGTGGCCATCCTCTTCCAGCTTGTCTCGTACAGGTATGAGAAATCGTCCACGATCTTCACCTCAAACAAGTCTTTCTCTGAATGGGGTGAGGTAATGGGGGATCAGGTGATGGCGTCAGCCATCCTGGACAGGATACTGCACCACTGCACAGTGCTGAACATCAAGGTTGAGTCTTACAGGCTCAAGGAGCGGCGGAAAGGTACTCCTCCGCCGTATAAGGAGAAGTGAAAGAAAATGGAAATCATAAATATGGGTGAACAGATTTCATCTGCCGATTTTGAACAATTTTCAGTTGGCGTTTACAATGTAAACCCCGAACTCTTCTTACTTATTCTCTATACCATTATTTTAAGACATTATAATTACTCTTTCCTAATGTATCAATTATATTTACAAGTGGATATACTTTTTTACATGATGGATTACCCTTAAAAATGAAGGTATTTGTTCGAGAGAACAAAGAAAAAGCCCCCTCAATTTTGCAATGACCTAGGGGCTTTTAAATAATGGGACTGTTATTGACGTGCGATCGCGTATAAGTTAAGCGTGGAATCAAGATGGAGAAAATCCAAGGGAGATACTGAAGGGCGTTAATTGCCGAAATATGAGAAACTCCACCATGATGAATTTAAGCCTATCTTTGCCCATTTGTAACACTACAATTCAATGGAAATCTTTTCCAGGAGTTCCTTCTGCTCTTTTGTTAACTCAACAACAGAATGTGATCCGTTTGTGTAAACAACCTCCTTTATGCCTGATATAATCTTCTCAGTCTGCTGATAAGTAAATCCAGACCGGGATGCAATCATCGCCATTATCGTGTAACCAAGGATGGAGAGGAACATCCTTGCCCTTGTTCCTCTCTCCG